>SLCQ01000100.1 GCA_007125745.1 Nitrincola sp. | reverse complement strand
CTGTCGTGATCGGCTGAACGATCCATTGTAGTGTTTGTCATAGCAACTCCTTTGCTTAAGACTAAAGCTTATCGTAACAAATCAATGAATTAAAGGGGAGATCGGGGTCGGAGTAAGATCTTGCTACTACAGTGTGAAGAAATTTAGTCGGGAAAGGTGAGAGGTTCACGTCGGCGTCCATGCTTTGATCCCCTCTCTTTCGCTAATACTTCCATGTTTAGCGCCTTACATCATCAGACCGGAATGATGTGTAAGGAATATTATCAGACAACCTCATCTCTGAAGTTTTTAGCCAATCCGTGGCCGATCTGATGATGAAAATATAATCACTGATTTACTTTTTGGAAATAGGAGTTTTTCCTAAAAATGCCTGTGTTACGGGTTTTTTGTAGTAAAGTTGATTTGTGTCAATATTAGAGCGTTTAAGATCGGGGTCAAGGATTTAAGTATGTTCGAAGTAAGATGTTACTCTGACCCTCCCTGAACCATTTTGATGCCTTTTTGAGCTTCTTTTGAACCCATTGTCGTGTTTTGGTGCATCTATATAGGGAAAGCGTGGTCGTGGGGCTAAGAAATAATGGCACAGGCTTTGCTTAAAATCTGACTAGTTGGTCAGTTTTTATGTGAGGTTTAGATTCTGTAAACGTTACTTCATTAAAGCTGACAAAGTTTTTAACGCTGAGTTTTAGTGAAGGTGCAAAAAATGGATCAAGCAAAACGTTCCACGTTTAGAAAATTGGCTGTGTTATGTGGTTTAACCGCGTGTTTGGGACTTCAACCTTGGATCACTCATGAGGCTGAGGCGTCAACTGCAATCAACTTTACCTTAGATTGGCGCTTTGAAGGGCCTTCAGCTCCTTTTCTGATGGCATTGGATCGTGGTTATTTTGCCGATGAAGGGTTGAACGTCAATATTGATTCAGGTAACGGTTCAGCAGGCGCTGTAACGCGTGTGGCGACAGGTGCCTATGATATGGGATTGGCTGACTTTAATGCCCTAGTTGAGTATGCGTCGGCTAACCCTGATGCGGGTATGCAAGCGGTTTACATGCTCTACAACAATACTCCTGCCGCCGTGTTTACCTTGAAAGATTCGGGTATCGATACACCCGCTGATCTTGCTGGAAAAACCTTGGCAGCGCCGGTATTTGATGCAGGTCGAAAAGCCTGGCCTGCCTTTGCCGCTCATAATGGGCTCGATGTGGATAGCGTGACCTGGCAAAGCGTTGAACCCGCTATTCGAGAAACCCTGTTGGCTCGCCGCCAGGTGGATGGTATCACCGGTTTTTACTTCACCAGCTTACTGAATTTGGAAGCGCGCGGCGTTGATCCTGAAATGATTACGGTCATGCCTTACTCAGATTTTGGTGTCTCTTTATATGGTAATGCCATTATTGCCAGTGACAAGTTGATTCAAGAAAACCCTGAAGCGGTTGCCGGTTTTTTACGTGCATTTAACCGTGCATTAGTGGAAACCATTCAAGATCCTGAAACGGCAGTGGGTTATGTCCGAAAGCGTGATGGTTTAGTTAACGAAGCGTTGGAATTGCGTCGCTTAGAGCTTGCTCTTGATGCCCAGGTAATTACGGAAGAAACCCTTGCAGAGGGCTTAGGCTCTGTGACTGAAGAGCGTCTAGCCCAGTCAATTTCAGAAGCGGTGAGTGCTTTTGGTTTAGAGGTTACCCCTGCTGCGGATAGCTTGTTTAACACAGCCTTCCTGCCTGACGTAACTAGCCGTCAGGTGCCCCAATAAATTTTAATACTACCCACAGCGATGGTGCAGTGGGTAGTGGTTTATATCGCAATTGGGGTGAATCTATGGAATTTGTAACCTTCGAACAAGTCAGTTTAGCGTATGAAGAGGGTGGTCCCCTGGCGATACGTGATATTTCCTTATCAGTAAAGAAGAATGAGTTTATTGCAGTTGTCGGCCCATCTGGTTGCGGTAAGTCTACCTTAATGAAGTTAGTATCAGGGCTCTCAGAACCCACCTCCGGCTATGTGTATATGAATGGCCGTCAGATATCTGGCCCACAAAAATGTATTGGTATGGCGTTTCAGGCATCTAACCTTCTTCCTTGGCGCACGACCCTTGAGAATGTGATGCTCCCTTTGGAGATAGTTCAGCCTTACCGATCTCAGATGCGTAAGCAACGCAAGTACTTTGAAGAGATGGCGCGTGCGTTAATTGCTCGCGTTGGCTTATCAGGTTGGGAAGATAAATATCCATGGGAGTTATCGGGTGGTATGCAACAACGTGCATCGATCTGTCGTGCTCTGATCCACAAACCTGAATTATTGATGTTGGATGAGCCTTTTGGTGCACTGGATGCCTTCACGCGTGAAGAACTCTGGTGCATGTTGCAGGACTTATGGCAGGAGCAACCCTTTACTGTGGTGTTAGTGACCCATGATCTCAGAGAAGCGGTTTTTCTTGCCGATACGGTGTATGTCATGAGTAAGGGACCGGGTGAAATTCTTGTCAAGCGTGATATTGATATACCACGACCACGCTCTTTGGACGATACCTATACCGAACATTTTGCATCCCAAGTGCATGTCTTGCGGGATCATATTGGTGCAATTCGTAAGCACTGAATAGGAGAAAAACATGGCGTTTAATCGACGTAAATTTATGATCCGTAATGCCAGCTGGATGCTCATGGTCGTGCTGTTGCTGTTATGGGAAATTCTCTGTATTGGACTCCAAGTTCCTGAATACCTATTTCCAGCGCCCAGTGCTGTATGGAGTGCAGGTATAGAGCGCTGGGAACCTATTATGTTGCACGCGTGGCAAACCTTTTTCACCACAGTGGTTGGGTTTGCTATTGCAGTAGGTGTTGGGGTGCTGTTAGGCGTCGCAGTGGGTACCTATCCTATTGTCTATAAAGCACTATATCCACTTCTGGTAGGCTTTAATAGTATACCTAAAGTGGCGTTTGTACCCGTGTTAGTCGTGTGGTTTGGTATCGGTACAGTGCCTGCTATCTTAACGGCATTTCTGATCTCTTTCTTCCCTATTCTTGTGAATGTTGCAACAGGTTTGGCGACTTTAGAGCCAGAGCTGGAAGATGTGTTGCGCTCTTTGGGTGCCACCAAGCGCGATATTTTACGCAAGGTAGGATTACCACGTGCGTTACCTTACTTTTTTGCATCCCTCAAAGTGGCCATCACGCTGGCATTTGTAGGGTCTGTTATTTCAGAAACCGTCGCTTCGAATAAGGGTATTGGCTACTTAATGATGGCCGCGAGCTCTTCGATGGATATGGCTTTGGTGTTTGCAGGGTTGATCGTTATTGGAGTAATGGGTGTGGTGATGTATGAACTTTTTGCCTGGATGGAAAAGCGTTTCACGCGTTGGGCAAACAGGGGTAGCAATAGCGTTGCTATTTAATCAGTATGGCGCTATTTGTGTCAGGTGTCGGCACTTTTATTCAAGCGCGTCGTGCTTGGGGTATTGGCGCAGGGATCTCTTCTTCTGATAGGATCACGACTCGCACCATCAGCTGGGAGTGTCCTCTTGTTGTTCAAAATTGATTCGCATCAATCCCAAAAAGCACGTCGCGTTGGTCGTATACGCAAGCAGAACGAAACCTTAATCCTGCGTGCAGCAGAAGAAGAGTTTGCTGAAAAGGGTTTTGCGGGTGCGAGTATCAATGCGATTGCTCACCGTGCCGGTTTACCTAAAGCGAATATCCATTATTATTTTAAAAATAAGATGGGTCTCTACATTGCTGTGCTAAGTAATATCATTGATCTATGGGATGAACCGCTCAGTAGCATCTCTGGCGATGATGATCCGGCAGAAGTGTTGACGATTTACATTCGTCAGAAAATCGCATTTTCTCAAGAATACCCTTTGGCGTCTCGAATATTTGCATCTGAAATTATCAGTGGCGCACATAATATGAAGGATTATTTTAGTGAAGACTATCATCGCTGGTTTTCTGGGCGTGTTGCTGTTTTTCAGCAGTGGATAGATCAAGGTAAGCTGGATGCTAAGGTGGCGCCAGCGCATTTGCTATTTATGATCTGGTCGACGACACAACATTATGCAGATTTTTCGATACAAATAGCAGCGGCTTTAAATAAACCATCACCCGATGTGGAAGATTTCGCTATAGCGGAAGAAACCTTGATTCACATTATCTTGAAAGGGTGCGGAGTCTTGGCATAAGACTTCGCACCCAAGTACTTAAGTAGCCTTTTTTATGATTGCCGCTGATATTGAATCCAGTTAGAGAGTAAGCTTCGCTCTTCTAATGTCATCTCGGTTTTGTTCAAAAATGGCATGTCATGTGTTAGCAGTGTTCTTGCTTCGATTCTATCCAGTTGCCTGAGGATATCAGCGCCTGTTTCTAGATAGACCCCACCAGGTGATACCTTAAAAATATCATCCGTTGGTTGTCTACTATGACACGTTGCACAGCGCTCAATCACAATAGCGAAGGCTTCATTATCACTGATCAGGTGTTCTTGAGAGTCAAAGGCAGGCAAGGGCTGTGGCTTTGCAACAATGATCAGCAGGATAAACGCCACAAAGGCACTGATTAGGATAGAAGGTTTAACAATACCTTGATGTTTTAGGTTGAAGAAGTGCCTTGCCCAAGCACCGATTAAGATCAAAGCCGCTAAAATGGCCCAGCCATACTCGTGGCTGTAGGTCATAGGTGAGTGATTACTGAGCATGATAAATACCACTGGAATGGTGGCATAGTTATTATGCGTTGAACGGCGCTTAGCATTTAAGCCATAACTCGGATCAGGTGCCTGCCCTTTTTCAACGGCAGCGACCAGTGCACGTTGCGAAGGCATAATCGTGGTAAAAACATTGGCCGCCATACAGGTGCCGATTAACGCGCCTATATGAATGTAAGCGGCTCGATCTCCGATAAATTGACTCAGCATCCAAGCTAAAAAGGTAATAATCGCAACCAATAGCAAACCAAAGATCAGTCCTTTGTCGACTAAGGGGGTGCGGCAGAGACCTTCATAAATCAAAAATCCTATAAGAATGGTTCCTAAACCCAACCCGATCGCCTGCCAAGCGGTTAAATCAGCTTTTGACGGGTCGATCATAAAGCTATGCGCACCAACGTAGTAAATTAGAATCAGCAGGAACATCCCGGTGATCCAGGTTGAATAGGCCTCCCATTTAAACCAATGTAAGTGCTTAGGCATTTTTTCTGGACCTAGTTGATACTTTGCAACTTCGTAAAAGCCGCCTCCATGTATCGACCAAAGGTCTCCTTTTATACCCTTATCTTTTTTCCATTGAGGTGGGTCTTCCAGTGAATTGTCTAACCAGACAAAGTAGAAAGATGCACCAATCCATGCAATAGCCGTAATGACATGCAGAAGTCTGACCAGCATGTGAATCCAATCGTAAACGTACGGGTCCATAATGTTTAGTGTTCCTTGTGATATAACAAATGACCAAGAATATAGGTGGCCAGAATAAGTCGATCATCGCCAAGTGTTGCGAATACAAACAGCTTTTCAGTGATGTCTTGGCAGTGCTCAATACGAAAATGCATTAAAGGTGTTGTTGATGGATCTAATACAATAAAGTCAGCTTCTTTCCCGGGTAAAAAGTTGCCAATGCAGTGATCCAGTGAGAGTGCTTTAGCACCACCTAGGGTTGCATGGTAAAAAGCATTATCAGGATGAAGTGAATGTCCTTGTAGCTGTTGCACCTTGTAGGCTTCAGCCATCGTTCGCAACATGGAAAAGCTGGTTCCACCGCCGATATCGGTTCCCAAGGCAAAACGCACTCCATGGTCCGTCATGCGTGACATCTGGAATAGTCCTGAGCCCAAAAACAGATTAGAAGTAGGGCAGTGTGCTAGGACGCTACCCGACTGAGCGAGTCGCTGACAAGCGGAGTCACTTAAATGAATGCCGTGTGCGTAAATAGATTTAGGTCCTAACAGGCCTGCTTGTTCATAAGCATTAAGGTAATCATGCGCATCGGGAAAAAGAGAGGCTACCCAAGCGAGTTCATCTTTATTTTCAGCTAAGTGACTTTGTAAATACACATCTGGATATTCTGCTAATAAACGGCCCGCATAATGTAACTGCATAGGTGAACTTGTCGGTGCAAAACGCGGTGTCACGGCGTAGGATAAACGTCCTTTGCCGTGCCATTCTTCAATTAATCTGGCGGACTCTTCGTAACTGGATTCAGGTGTATCTAACAGATAATCTGGTGCGTTGCGGTCCATCATCACCTTGCCAGCGATCATTCGTAAATCCTGCTCCCATGCGGTGTCAAAAAATGCATGGGTAGACTGAGGGTGCACTGTGGTAAAAACCATTGCCGTAGTCGTGCCGTTTTTAAGCAACTCCTCTATAAAAATTTCAGCAACGGTTTTCGCATAGTCATAATGATAAAACTTACTTTCAGTAGGAAAGGTATAGTTGTTTAGCCAATCGAGGAGCTGTTTTCCGTAAGCAGCAATAATCTCAGTTTGCGGATAATGCGTATGCATGTCTACAAATCCTGGCATGATCAGCTTACCTGAATAGTCCTTCCGAATTGCGTCCGCAGGTATGCGTTCCACTAAGTTCTGATAATCACCGACGGCAAGGACTTTGCCATTTTTTAGCAGTAATATACCGTCATCAAAATACTCTCTGGCACTGTCTGGGTGGGTGGTTGGGTCATCCAGATAGTGCAAAATTGATCCACGAAATGCTTGAACGGTCATCTATGAGCCTCGATAGGTTGAATAGCCGAAGGGGCTAATTAATAGAGGAATATGATAGTGCTCATCTTCCGCTACAAGCTGGCACTCAATCTCAACTTGAGGGTAAAAGCAGGGTTGTTGCTGGTGAATTAAATAGTCTTCGAGGGCAAACTTAAGTTTATATCGACCAGTCTCTAAGGGCATATGGTCTGTTAGGAGGTTCGCTACACGACCATCATCGTTAGTGGTGTCACTGTTTAATTCCAGCCATTGATCCTGGTCGAACTTGAACAAGGTAATGTGAATACCACTGGCAGGCTTTCCGAGAGTGGTATCCAAAACATGAGATGAAATGCGTGGCATTTAATTCTCCTAATCTTCTGTATGAGATGTAAATAATTTTTGCAAACGTATCTGCGTAATTTTGAGTTGTTCCGCAGCGGCAACATAAATTTCATAGGAGGGGTCATTGTTTAGACGCTCTTTGAGTAAAGTCAGCATCTCTTGTGCGCTCTTTCCTGTAGCGCACACAATAAAGATATAACCAAAACACGCCTCATAATCAGCGTTTGCTTTAGCCAGATCCTGGAGTAAGGCTTCATCAGCATCATTAACTGACGTTTGCTCGCCTGCGGCTAAGGCTTTGGTATTGGCATATTTAGCGCGCAAGCTTCCAACATCTCCTATCTTGGGATGACCTTCAAATGCTTGCAGGTAATCAGGCTTATCCAAGCTTAACCAGGTGGCACTGGAAGCCGTATAAAGTGCTTCAAGGGAGTCAAAGGGTCTGGCTTTGAGCATTCCTTCGATCCAGCCTTCGCTCACACAGCATTGTCTTAAGTGGTCAGCTGCCCTTGCCTGATCGAGTTGATTAAATTGATCCAGAGTCATCCTACTGATCCTTAGGTTGGTGGGTTAGCAGTGCTATGTCGTCATGACTAAGAAGGCTTTGTGAGGCACTTGCTTCATGTTTAGAGTGATAATGTTGGATGACGCGACCAGCAATAGAAACCGCAACTTCCATTGGTCGTTTGCCTGGTATCTCTAGAATGCCGGTTGGGCTTTCTATCCTAGCGACAGCGTCTTTAGTGAATCCGGCATGTTGCAGGCGGTGCCTAAATCGAGCTGCTTTGGTTTTTGATCCGATGAGCCCGATAAAACCACGATGCTGTTGTTTTAGTGCGAGCTCGCAGATTTGATAATCCTGATCGTGGGAGTGTGTCATGATCAGTAGCGTAGCGTCAGAGTGAATCTGCTCAAAGGTGTCATGTAAACACTCAGTGAGGTGATATTGGATAGCAGGATCTTTGCTAGATGGGAACTGATCTGATCGGCTATCAACCCAATGTAAATTGATCGGTAATTCGGTCAAAATTTTAGTTAAGGCGTGACCCACATGCCCCGCACCAAATAGCCATAGACTCTGGCTACACAGTGCAAAACTTTCGAAGAGTAAAATGGCATGACCACCGCAACACTGTCCTAACATAGCGGCTAGGGGGTATTTCACGACACACTGGCCTACTTCACCATTAGCCAGCATCTTTCGTGCATGTTCAATGGCGTGTAACTCTAAATTACCCCCTCCTATGGTATCGAAAAACGCCGATTCCGTGACCAACATTTTGGTGCCACTGTTACGGGGTACAGAGCCTGAGGTACTGATGACAGTGACTAATACGTGCGCTTGATCAGATCGCTGACATAAGGCTAAAGCATCGCTCCAACTTTTCATGAACGGCCTCCTTTTATCTTTTCGACTGCAAAGAGCACTCGTTCGGGTGTGGCAGGTGTATCCAAGTCAGGGCTGATTTGATAATCGCTGATACTACTGATGGCATCTCGCAAGGCTGACCAAACCGATATGGCAAGCATAAACGGAGGTTCGCCAACGGCCTTTGAGTGATACACCGTTTCTTCATCGTTCTCTTGCTCAAATAGCTGTACGTTAAAAACGGGTGGAGTGTCACTAATCGCTGGGATTTTGTAAGTTGCTGGAGAGTTGCTCAGGAGTTGACCTTGGTCATTCCAAACTAATTCCTCCGTCGTCAACCACCCCATGCCCTGAATAAAGCCACCTTCAATTTGGCCGATATCGATGGCAGGGTTTAAGCTACGACCCACATCGTGCAAGATATCCGTACGTAAAACGCGATACTCACCAGTTAAGGTATCCACAATCACCTCAGAAACGGCTGCACCATTGGCAAAATAGAAGAAGGGGCGGCCTTGTGCTTTATCTCGGTCATACCAAATTTTAGGTGTACGATAAAAGCCAGTTGCCGAGAGTGAAATTCGGGCGACATAAGCTTGTTGTACCAGTTCAGCAAAACTGATTGAGTCCTCCGTATTCCAACTTACCCGGTTATTTTCAAAGCGTATTTCAGTGACCGGAACGGACTGTTGATCTGCTAGAAACTTACTCAAGCGTTGCTTAAGTATGAGTGCCGCGTTTTCAGCTGCTTTACCATTCAGATCAGTACCACTGGACGCGGCAGTCGGGGAGGTGTTGGGAACTTTATCTGTTCGAGTGGCGGTGATACGAATGTTATCTAAATCGACTCCTAGGGTTGTGGCAACAATTTGCGATACCTTGGTATGTAACCCTTGGCCCATCTCAGTTCCACCATGATTGAGTTGGATACTGCCATCCGTATAAATATGAATGAGTGCACCGGCTTGATTCAGATGCTGTAGCGTAAAGGAGATACCAAACTTGACGGGTGTTAGAGCGAGTCCTCGTTTAAGTATTGGGCTTGTATGATTCCAATCTTTTATTTTTACTCTTCTAGATCGATAGTGACTACTTACTTCTAATTGGTCGATTAAACGTGTCAAGGTTTGGTACTCTACCGTCTGATGGTAAGGTGTCACGTCACGGCCTTTTCCGTACAGATTGCGTTTACGGATATCTAGCGGATCACAGCCAATAACACGGGCAATGTCATCCATTGCACGCTCGATAATCATCATACCTTGAGGGCCGCCAAAACCTCGAAATGCAGTATGTGAAACGGTATCGGTAGCAACACGATGTCCACGTATATCGACCTGTGGCAAATAGTAAGCATTGTCGGCATGAAACATGGCACGATCAACGATAGCGTCGGTCAAATCTGGAGAATGGCCACCGTTGCCAATCACTTCAATATCTGCCGCTAGGATCTGTCCTTGCTGATCAAAACCTATATGATAACGGTTCACAAAGGGATGACGTTTTCCTGTCATTACCATGTCATCTTTGCGCGGTAAGCGTAATTTTACGGGTAGCCCTGTTTTGGCAGCCATCAATGCAGCTAAGCAGGCCCAGGGTGCAGCTTGAGTTTCTTTACCCCCAAAGCCACCACCCATACGCCTCATGTCGACGGTGACCTTACTAAAAGGTATGCCGAGCACCTCAGCAACGAGTTTTTGTACTTCGGTAGGATGCTGGCTGGAGGTGAAAATCATCATTTCACCCTCTTCACCAGGTATTGCCATACTGACCTGTCCTTCCAAATACAGGTGTTCTTGACCACCGACATGCTGAGTTGCAGAGAGCGTCAAGGGAGCAGACTTGAGTGCCTGATCACACTGACCTCGCTGCATTCGATGACTAGGACGAAGGAAGTGCTGTCTGCTAAGTGCTTGCTCAGCATCTAGGTTGGAAGCTACCTCCTGATACTCAATTTGAGCCAATAGTGCGGCCTTGCGGGCTGCTTTTTCAGTGCGTGCCGCTACGAGTGCAATGGGTTGGCCTGCGTAGCGTATCTGATCTGAGGTCAGGACAGGATCTCCCGGAAAAACAGGGCCTATATCCGTATGACCCGGAACATCTTTTAATGTGAGAACATCTATCACATCGGGTGCAGTCATGACTGCGGAGAGGTCCATGGAGCGGATCCTTCCCTTCGCTATGCGACTACCCACTATGGCGGCAAAGAGCACGCCTTTCGGTTCAGGCAGGTCATCTACATAGCGTGCCGATCCGGTCACATGCTGATGTCCACTCTCATGCGCGACAGAATGCCCCACCTTTCCCGGTTGATGATGATCAGAGAGAGAGAGTGTGTGTGAACTATCCGTCAAAGTGCGCATAGTGCATGACCTCCAGCGATCTGGGTTGGGTGTACTCCAAGACTGCTCTCATAAGCAGGTTTTTAGCGCTTAATAATCGATAATTGGCGCTGGCGCGAACGTCAGATAAGGGGGTGAAGTCTAATGCCAATGCTTGTTGGGCCTCGTAGATACCCTCTGGTGTGATGGGTTTGCCTATCAATGATTTCTCTGCGTGGTGGGCTCTTGCCGGCGTCGCAGCCATACCACCTAACCCCAGTCTTGCGCTTTGTATCAGGCCGTTATGCACATTCAGATGGATTGCAAAACAGACAGCAGAAATATCGTCATCTAAGCGCTTAGACAATTTATAGATGCGTAGAAAACTGTCTGTCGATAGCTTGGGAAGGGTAATGGATTCAATACATTCACCGGGAGCTAAAGCGGTCTGTCGATAGTCTACAAAAAACTGATCAATGGGCAACTCACGAACCCCTTCGACTGAACGTAATGTAAGAGTGGCATTCAGTGCCAGCAATACGGGTGGCATGTCTCCAATCGGTGATGCATTAGCAATATTGCCACCTATGGTGCCCTGATTGCGTACCTGTAAAGATCCTAGGCGATGTAATAATCCGTTGATTGCAGGAAAGTGATCAATTAAAACGGCTTCTGCTTCTGAGTAGGTGACTGCTGCGCCGAGCGTGATCTGCTGCTCACTTATTTCTATCTGTCGTAACTCCTGCACATTCCCGGTATAGATGAGTTTTGGCAAAAAGTGAAGCTGTTGAGTCGTCTCTAAGGCTAAATCGGTTGCACCTGCAACCAAACGTGCATCAGGATGCTCTGCGAGAAGTTGTAGCAGTAGGTTGATTGAAGTAGGTGAAGCAAAGAACTTCTGATCTGATAAGGCCGGAACTTTGGGTTGAAGGTCAGAGATAAACGCGTGTAGTTGCTTTAACGTATTGGAAGCGTTTAGATCAAATTGATCGTCAGTCTGGTGTGTCAGTATCTGTTGTGCCGCATCTATAATAGGGCGATAGCCGGTACAGCGACATAAATTACCGCCAAGCGCAGTATTAATCCGTTCAGCAATGGATGCGCCTGTCGATTCATGTTGTTTGGGTTGATGCATCAGTGCAAACAAAGACATCACAAAACCTGGGGTACAAAAGCCACATTGTGAACCATGTTGCTCAACCATTGCTTGCTGTACTGGATGAAGTTCAGATCTGTTTGGACTTAAACCTTCTACTGTAATCACTTGGCAATTTTCTACTGCGCCAAGATAGGTGATGCAGGCATTGATACTGCGATAATGCAACATACCATTTAGCGGCTCAGCGATGACCACAGTACAGGCACCGCAATCGCCAGAGGCACAACCTTCTTTAGTGCCAGTTTGCACTCTTTCAGTGCGCAAATACTCCAAAAGCGTCATATCTGGTGCAAACTCAGTGAGCGTTATGGGTGTTTGATTTAACAAAAACTGCATCAAAATGCTTCCTAAGACTGATTGTTGTTATTTTTGACTACTATAGATCAAAAAAAACCTGACTGCTTGGTCAGAAAATTGCAGGAAGCTTGCCAACTTTGAAAAATAATGGAGTTTAGGCACAAAAGGTGTTTATATTTCTCAGATGATCAGATGTTGTTTAACAAGGGGATGGGTATGCGTAAGCCGCTATTAAGCCTTGATGGGTTAACCAAAGCTTATCCGGGTGTGCTGGCTAATGACGATGTATCGTTTGAGATAGGTGAAGGGCAGGTTCATGCTCTATTGGGTGAGAATGGTGCGGGTAAATCGACGCTGGTCAAAATGATTTATGGCTTAGTGAAGCCTGACCAAGGGCAAATGATGCTTCGTGGTCAGGCATACGACCCTTCCCAGCCTTCTGATGCGCGCCGTCAGGGTGTTGCTATGGTGTTTCAACACTTTAGTCTTTTTGATGCCCTGGATGTTGCAGAAAATGTTGCGTTAGGTATGGAAAACCCACCTAAACTTCGTGACTTGGCCAAGCGTATTCGTCACGTTTCTGAAGAGTATGGCCTGCCCTTAGATCCACATCGTCTGGTGGGTGATTTGTCAGCCGGTGAGCGACAACGCGTAGAGATTGTACGTTGTTTGCTTCAAGACCCTAAGCTCTTGATTATGGATGAGCCAACTTCGGTTTTAACACCACAAGAGGTAGAAGTTCTGTTTCAAACATTAAGGCAGTTATCGGCTGAAGGGACGGCGATTCTCTATATTTCACATAAGTTAGATGAAATTAGGGCGCTGTGTGATGAGGCCACCATTTTGCGCGCGGGAAAAAAAGTAGCCACTTGTGATCCGCGTGAAAAAACCTCTCGAGAGTTAGCTGAGTTGATGGTGGGTCAAGTCTTGTCGCCGCCAGAGAGAGAGGTAAGGCCTTTTGGTGATACGGTATTGCAGGTTAATCAACTCTCTTTAGCCTCCAATAACCCTTTTGGTACTTCACTAAAAGAGATCTCCTTTTCAGTCAAAGCAGGCGAGGTT
>SLCQ01000246.1 GCA_007125745.1 Nitrincola sp. | reverse complement strand
TAGGGAACCACGCAAAAGGTGCAATACTTACTGCAACCTTCCATCACGGATACAAACGCCTCAGCACCTTCCGCGCGTGGCGCTGGTAAGTTATCGAACTTCTCAATTTCTGGGAAACTGATATCGACAATGCCTACACTGCCTTTCTTGCTTTCAGTGATCATATCAGGCAAACGATGAAGTGTTTGTGGGCCAAAGATCATATCGACATAAGGCGCTCGATCACGAATAGCCTCGCCTTCTTGACTGGCAACACAGCCTCCTACACCGATGATTAGATCAGGACGCTTTTCTTTGATTTTTCGCCAACGTCCAAGTTGATGAAAGACTTTCTCTTGAGCCTTTTCACGAATCGAACAGGTATTCAGCAATAATACATCTGCCTCCTCAGGGTTATCGGTCAGCTCTAAGGCGTGGCTGTCGCCTAAAAGGTCTGCCATGCGTGAGGAATCGTATTCGTTCATCTGACAGCCGTGTGTCTTGATAAACAGTTTTTTACTCATGAGTTACCTGCATTTCACGTTAGCGAGTTAAATAGGGGCAAGATTATAGCGAAGCGGCTAAGTGACTGCTACCGACTGAGTGTTTTTTGTACAGTTTTTGTGTGTTTTATTGAACTGCCTTGAAAGTGAGTTAAAGCGCCCCGATAAAAGCAGTTGTCAGAGATTTAATCATCGGTAAGCGGGAGTAAAACGTCGACTATGGCTTCAGAAGAATCGATCTATCGCGTTGTGTTTGTCAATCAAGATAAGGTGTATGAGCTCTATGTACGTCATGTCTTTCAAAGTGATCTTTGGGGCTTTTTAGAGCTAGAAGGCTTTGTGTTTGGTTCTCGTTCGGAGTTGGTGGTAGATCCATCTGAAGAAAAGTTACGTCAACAGTTTGGCGAAGTAAAACGGACATTTGTGCCTATGCACGCAGTTATTCGTATCGATGAAGTGCGTCAGAGTGGTGTGGCTAAAATCTCAGACGCAAAGGGCATTATTACGCCTTTCCCCGGAATGCCTCCGAAAAAAACGTAATTTTTAACTGACTTTATGCTCTTTGGTAGTCAAACTATTGACGTATAGTTAGGCTGGCGTTAGTGTTAGCCTAACTTTTTCACCGGTTGATTCACCATGAGTCGTAAATTTTCTGACGTTTTACTCTTAGATGATACGCTAGATCGAAGCCAGTCACTGCATACCTGCCTGACTTTCATGGGACTTAACTGTCATATTTTTGACTTTGTTTCGTGGCTTCAGAAAGGGCGTGACTTTGATCTTTCAACTATCGGGTTGGTATTGATCGGTCATAGCAGTCTACCGATTGCACTGGAAAAACTGATCAGTGAACTCACCATTAACCAGCAACCCTTACCTAAGGCTCTGTTATGTGAATGGCCGGAGTTGAGTGACAGTCGAGCGACCTCTTTAGGCATTTTGGCGCAGTTTGAACCACCTTATCAATATGATCGTTTTTTGGATCTTTTGCACGCATCTCAAATCTACTTACAACAGCAGTCTCCTCAACCTGCAGAACAAGTGGAGTGTCAGGGGTTTGTTGGGCAAAGTGAGCGTATCTGTGCGATTAGAGGATTAATTGGCCAAGTTGCTTCACGCGATGTTAGCGTTCTCATAACAGGTGAGTCGGGCACCGGTAAAGAAGTAGTGGCGCGTGCCTTGCATCAACACTCTTTAAGGCGGGATAAGCCATTTGTTCCCGTAAATTGTGGTGCGATTCCGGCAGAGCTATTGGAAAGTGAACTTTTTGGTCATGAAAAAGGTGCTTTCACCGGAGCGATTTCTAGCCGCGCGGGACGATTTGAATTAGCTGATGGAGGCACGCTATTTCTGGATGAAGTAGGTGATATGCCACTGCCTATGCAGGTTAAATTACTACGTGTGCTTCAGGAGCGTCAGTTTGAACGTGTCGGCGGCAGTAAAACACTGGAAGTGGATGTGCGCATTATCACCGCAACCCATAAGAACCTAGATGAAATGATTGTCTCGGGAGAGTTTCGTGAAGACCTTTACTATCGTTTAAACGTCTTTCCAATCGAGATGCCACCCTTGCGTGAACGCATTTCGGATCTGCCTCTGCTGGTAAATGAATTTATGGAGCGTCTACAAGAACAGGGGTTAGATAAAATGCATTTCTTGCCTGAGGCGATGGAGTCTTTGGCTCGTCATCCATGGCCGGGGAATGTTAGAGAATTGTCTAATTTATTGGAGCGTTTAGCGATTATTCATGCCGGTGGGGTTATTGGTGTTTCTGAGCTACCGGCAAAATTTAGATATATCACTGAACCCAACCCAGAGCGCTATCAGCCGTCTACGCCACCTGTTAATTTGATGCCAGAAGTGATGAATGGCAATGCCCCATCGAAGAAGATGCACAGTGCTGACCTTTCAACAATACAACAAGGTATCGACTTAAAGAGTTTTCTTGAAACTATGGAGCAACAACTGATTGAGCAAGCGCTCTCTGAGTCAGGGCAAGTGGTTGCAAGAGCTGCTCGTCTATTAGGAATCCGGCGAACGACACTGGTTGAAAAAATGCGTAAATACGATATGGCAAGGTCATGAGTGATACATGCAGCTCACTACAGCAACGCATCTCTGAATTGGAGCAACAAGTTGCTGATTTGCGCCAAGAGCAGTACGCCTTATCCAGATTAAGAAAACTGGTTGATTTAATGCCAACCGGCTTTTTAGTAATCGATAATCGAGGCAGAATTGTCGAAAGTAATCCTGCGGCTGAAGCACTGCTCGGCGAAGCGTTACAGGGGCGTATCTGGATAGAAGTGATACAGGCCTGTTTTGCGCCGCGACCAGATGATGGGCATGAAGTGTCGTTAAAAAATGGCAAGCGGGTATTGCTGTCGACGCTCGCTATCCCCGATGAACCAGGGCAGTTGGTCTTTATGACAGATCAAACCCAGACCCGAGAGCTACAGTCTAAGCTTCATCATTATCAGCGGCTCTCCGAAATGGGACGAATGATGGCATCTTTGGCGCATCAAGTGCGTACGCCCTTATCAGCCGCTTTAATCTATGCTACTCATCTGATGACTCCAGCATTGGCAGATTCACATCGGGTTCGTTTTGCTACCAAAGTAAAACAGCATTTGACGCATTTAGAGCAACAGGTCAGGGATATGTTGATCTTTGCTCGGGGTGAAACTCGGCTGGATGATCAAGTGACGGCTGAAGATTTGTTGATACGTATCGAAGATCTTCTGGATCAACCTTTAGCGCAATATGATGCAGAGTGTGAGTTTATTAATCACGCACAGGGCGCTCAGATACAGTGCAATTTAGAAGCACTACTGGGGGCCATACTCAATCTGGTCAACAATTCACTACAAGCCTGCCAGAAAGGTGCAGAGTTGACTATTCAACTGGCGCTTGAAAACGAGGCGTTGATGATCAATGTTATTGATGATGGCCCAGGTATGGATGCAGAAAAGTTACTTAAAGCCAAGGAGCCTTTCTACACAACCAAGACTCATGGGACAGGTCTAGGGCTTGCTATTGCACAGGTTATTGCACGGGCACACCAGGGGCAGTTCGAACTACTATCAGAAGCGGGAAAAGGCACCTGTGCACGTTTTCGGTTGCCGTTACTCAAACTTAGTTAATAGGTTAACGCTATGTCACCAAAGGTATTAATTGTTGAGGATGATCTTGGGTTGCGTGAAGCTTTGGTCGATACCTTGGCACTAGCTGATATTCACTATGTTGAGGCGGGCTCGGGTGAAGAAGCAATCGAAGTATTGGCGCATGAGTCGGTGGATATGGTCATTACCGACGTAAATATGCCCGGTATGGATGGTCATGCGCTTTTGGCACAAATACGCGCGAATTACCCTATGCTACCGGTTGCGTTGATTACCGCTTATGGCCAAGTTGAACGTGCTGTCGATGCGATACGTCAAGGGGCCGTCGATTACTTGATGAAGCCCTTTGACCCAGCTCAGTTGATTGAGTTGATTCAGCGCTATGCATCAGGGGCGATTAGTGCGACACACGAAGACGAGCCGGTCGCTCAATCAGTTGCTAGCCAGCAGTTACTGAAACTTGCACAGCGAGTAGCGGTAACAGATTCAACGGTTCTCATTACAGGTGAATCAGGAACCGGTAAAGAGGTGTTGGCACGATACATTCATCGTCATTCTGAGCGCTGTCAACAACCGTTTATTGCGATTAATTGTGCTGCTATACCTGAGAGTATGCTTGAGGCGACCTTGTTTGGGCATGAAAAAGGCGCGTTTACCGGAGCGCACCAGTCTGTCCCAGGTAAATTCGAACAGGCTAATGGAGGGACGCTACTTCTGGATGAAATCAGTGAAATGGATTTGGGATTGCAAGCGAAACTGTTAAGAGTGTTGCAAGAGCAAGAAGTGGAGCGTATCGGTAGCCGTAAATTAATTAAGCTCAATGTGCGAGTTTTGGCGACTAGTAATCGAGATCTTTCACAATGTGTGGCTGAACAACGTTTTCGAGAGGATCTTTATTACCGTTTAAGTGTCTTTCCTTTGCAATGGCCCCCCCTTCGTGAACGAGTCGATGATATCGAACCTTTAGCCTTACGTATGTTGCAACGCTCTTGCCAAAAAATGCGACGTCACCCTGTGTCTTTATCCAGCGACGCCAAAAACCTGTTAATGTCTTATGCATGGCCCGGCAACGTGCGAGAGTTAGACAATGTTATTCAGCGTGCCTTGATTCTTCAGGCGGGTAATACAATTTTGGCTTCAGACTTACATCTTTCAGAAGGAGCGATTCAGTTACCGGATGAAGATGCTAAGCTGGCACCGGTCATATCTCCGGTCAAAACAGATGTTTCGAGTGGTGTGCTCGATCAGGATTTACGTCAGCACGAGTATCAGATCATTCTAGATGCATTGGTTCAATTTAAGGGGAGTCGTAAGCTGGCTGCGGAACACCTAGGTATTAGCCCACGAACATTGCGTTATAAGTTGGCAAAAATTCGAGATCAAGGAATTGATCTGGATCAGGTGTTAGGTAGTAAGTAAGCACTCGCTATAAGGGATGTATAGAACTAACGTAGCCCCCTTGATCAGACCAATGTCTAATTAAGAGGGGATCAAGGGTTCTGTATAAACGTAATATTCAAATAATAAACGCCTAATTTAATCGCCAAAAATCGAAAAAAGCAGGGCGGATTGACATAACAACAAATCTCAAGCGAAGGACAACAACCCATGAGTGATGCAAACATTTTTCCGGTGAATCCAGATTTTGCAAGCAAGGCCCATATCGACAATGCAAAATATCTGGAAATGTACGAGCAATCAGTTAAAGACCCTGATGCTTTTTGGGGTGAGCAAGGCAAGCGTCTCGATTGGATTAAACCCTACACCAAAGTTAAAAACACGACCTTTGATCCACATAATGTGTCAATCAAGTGGTATGAAGATGGTACGTTGAATGTCTCTGCAAACTGTCTGGATCGTCATTTAGCCACTCGTGGTGATCAGGTTGCTATTATCTGGGAAGGCGATAGCCCAGAAGAAGATGAAAAAATTACCTACCGTGATTTGCATGAGCGTGTTTGTCGCTTTGCCAATGCACTAAAAGCTCAAGGCATAGGTAAAGGAGATGTGGTCACACTTTACCTGCCAATGATTCCTGAAGCGGCGGTCGCAATGCTGGCTTGTACACGCATTGGTGCTATTCACTCCATCGTATTCGGTGGTTTTTCGCCAGAAGCGCTTGCAAGTCGTGTTATCGGTGCTAAATCTAAACTGGTTATCACTTCAAACTACTCACTGCGTGGTGGAAAGCAGGTACCACTCAAATCGAATGTTGATGAGGCGATCGATGAGCATGGAGCTGCTGAATTTGTTCAGTCGGTTGTTGTGGTTCAACGTACGACAAAAGATGTAGCTTGGCATGCTAATCGTGATGTCTGGTACCACGAAGTGGTTGATGCTGCCTCTACAGAGTGTGAACCTGAAGAGATGAATGCAGAAGATCCAATGTTCATCCTCTACACGTCTGGTTCCACTGGCCAGCCTAAAGGCTTGCAGCATACCACGGGCGGTTACCTTGTGTATGCTTCCATGACGCATGAGTTAATTTTTGATTATAAGCCAGGTGATGTTTACTGGTGTACTGCTGACGTGGGCTGGGTGACTGGTCATAGTTATATCGTTTATGGTCCTTTGGCAAATGGTGCGACGACCCTTATGTTTGAGGGTGTTCCGAGCTATCCGGACAACAGCCGCTTCGGACGTGTGATTGAAAAGCACAAAGTCAATCAATTTTACACAGCGCCTACGGCAATTCGTGCATTAATGCAGCAAGGCGAAGATGTTTTGGGTGATTCAGATCTCTCCAGCCTAAAACTACTGGGTTCTGTGGGTGAGCCGATTAACCCTGAAGCCTGGACTTGGTACCATCGTATCTTTGGTAAAGGTCAATGCCCGATTGTGGATACTTGGTGGCAAACCGAAACGGGCGGTATCATGATCGTGCCACTACCCGGTGCAACTGATCTAAAACCAGGATCGGCAACTCGTCCATTCTTCGGTGTTCAACCGATGCTATTGGATAATGAAGGCAAGCCAGTAGAAGGAGCGGGTGACGGTAACTTGGTTATTGCTGACTCATGGCCAGGACAAAGTCGCACAATCTTTGGCGATCACGAACGCTTTGTACAAACCTATTTCTCCAGCTTCAAGGGCTACTACACCACAGGTGATGGAGCGCGTCGTGATGAAGATGGTTACTATTGGATTACAGGGCGTGTAGATGACGTAATCAACGTTTCTGGTCACCGTATGGGTACAGCGGAGGTGGAGTCCGCACTAGTTGCTCACCATGCTGTTGCTGAAGCTGCCGTGGTAGGTTATCCACACGACTTAAAGGGTCAGGGTATCTATGTTTATGTAACACTCAAGTCAGGCTTTGAGCAGTCGGATGAATTGATGAAAGAGCTTCGCAACTGGGTGCGTTCTGAGATAGGCCCTATTGCATCTCCTGACTTGATTCAATTTGCACCAGGTATGCCCAAAACACGCTCAGGTAAAATCATGCGTCGCATCTTGCGCAAGATTGCTGAAGATGATTTCAGTGCATTGGGTGACACCTCAACCTTGGCGGACCCTTCAGTGGTTGATGACTTGATTGAACACCGCTTAAACCGCAAAAATGACTAATATTTAGTCAATTTTAATAAAAACTCCTCTCTGGTATTCATCAGAGGGGAGTTTTGCATTTAAAGAGATGCTATCATGCAGATCTGAACAGAGGTCGTCGGGGGGAGAAGCACGATGCAACTGGCACAAAAGGTTATTATCGCAGATGATCATCCACTGTTTCGGGCAGCATTAAAGCAAGCTGTCATGCAAGCAGTTCCGGGTGTAAGCGTTGTAGAAGCAGATTCATTAACGGCTGTGCAAAGTGCAACAGAGCAAAATGAAGATGCTGATTTAATTCTTTTAGATATTCACATGCCGGGCGCGCAGGGCTTTTCAGGCTTAGTATTCCTTCGAGGCCAACATCCTTCCATTCCGGTTATCGTTGTCTCAGGTAGTGAAGAGGTGCATGTGATGAAGCGTGCAATGGATTATGGTGCATCAGGTTTTATACCTAAATCAGCACCGCTTGAAACCATTGCTGAAGCTATTTCGCAGGTACTTCAGGGAGAGGAGTGGTTACCTGAAGATATTAGTGAAAGCATGGATGAACTCCCTGAAGAGGATTACAACTTTGCAACCGCTATAGCGTCGCTCACTCCTCAACAGTTCAGAGTATTAACGATGCTCACCGAAGGGTTACTGAACAAACAGATTGCCTATGAATTAAACGTTTCTGAGGCAACCATTAAGGCGCATGTTACCGCTATTCTTCGTAAATTAGGTGTTCACAGTCGTACGCAAGCTGTCATTGCAGCGCAACGACTCGGTGTTGAACCACCTAAAGCTGACGTTTAATCCTCATTCCCGCGCCTGAGCAATCATCTTGTTGATCATGGCGCGTAATGCGGCGGGTCGAATCGGTTTTGTTAACAACTGTGCACCTGCAGATTCAATCTCTTCTTTTACCACTTCGGTTCGGTCGGCTGTAATGACGATAGTGGGAATAGCTTGTCGCCATAACGGCTTTAATTGCTCAAGCGCCATGATACCCGTGTGAATGTCACTTAAGTGGTAGTCAGCTAAAATGATATCGGGTGTGAAGCCTTGTTGGCGTATTTTGGTCTCAGCTTCATCTGCACTTAGGGCCGTTAATACATCACAACACCAGCCTTGCAATAGCGCTTGCATCCCCTCCAGAATTTTGGGTTCGTTGTCGATCGCTAATACGTGAATACCATTCAAGCCTTTGCTTCGGATCCAGCCACGCTGTTCAGGACGGCTTTTTACAGCAAGACTGGGATCTCCTAGAGGGACAGTGACGCTGAATACTGACCCTTTTCCTTGCCAGGAATGTACGGCTATTTCGTGACCTAGCATACGTGCGATACGTTCTGTAATAGAGAGGCCCAAGCCAAGCCCTTTTACTTGGCTGTGACGAGGGTTGTCAATTCGTTTAAATTCTTCAAATACTTCTCCCAGTTTGTCTTCTGGAATACCAACACCTGTATCCCAAACCTCCAGTCTAAGCGTGTTGCCAACACGGCGAGCACCGAGTAAGACTTTTCCTTGTTGCGTGTAACGCATGGCATTAGATAGAAAGTTTTGCAGGATTCGACGGAGTAGAGTTGGATCTGAATAGATAACGCGACGGGATGCGACGTGACGGAAATTTAGCTCTTTTTCTTTAGCCAATGCAGTAAACTCGGTGGCAAGATTGTTCATCAACGTATCCAGTGAGAAATGCCTAGGGTTGGCATCCAACGCGCCGGCATCCAGTTTTGAAATGTCGAGGATGGTTGTGATTAACTCTTCAGCGGCTTTTAATGAGCCGTCGAGGTTTTGAACTAGCTGATTAACTTCAGGCTCATAGCTTTGTTGAGCAAGGGCTGATGTAAACAGTCGTGCGGCGTTAAGGGGTTGCAATAGGTCGTGACTGGCGGCAGCTAAAAAACGCGTTTTACCGATATTGGCAGCCTCGGCTTCCGATTTAGCTTGTCTGAGTTCATCTTCCATGAGTGCTCTAATGGTGTTTTCTTTACGAAGATCTTTATTCGCAACCGAGAGCGCTAGGGTGCGCTCTCTAACACGGTTTTCAAGATTTTCATTGTTTTCTTGAAGTGCAATTTCAGCATGACGACGCTCAGTGATATCCTGATAGAGCGTAAAATAACCCAATAGATCACCATGCTCACCCCGGTGTGGGATGTAGGTGACTTCAGCGAATCGTGTTGAGCCATCGCGTGTAGGTAGCTTGGTTTCAAATCGTTGTCGTTCACCGGCCAAGGCTCTATCAATATAGCTTCGTCTCAGCTCATACTCTTCCGGTGGTAAGACTTGGTAGCAAGGCACTCCGGCAATGTTATGACGATCAATACCGAAAGTATCCGCATAGGCTTTATTGACAAATAAGTAGCGTAGCTGTGGGTCAAGGTAGGCAATTAATACGGGAACATTGTCGGTATACACCCGAATATTTTGCTCACTTTCCCGAAGTGCCTCTTCAATACGTTTATGTTCTGTAATGTCTCTATAGGTGTTGACGTACCCGCCATTAGGCATTGGGTTGCCACGTACCTCAAGGACGGTTCCATCGGGGCGGAGACGCTCATAGGAGTGAGGTTCTCGGTCTTGCAGTAAGCGTAAGCGCATTTGTACATGGACTTCCATATCGCCACCGCCATATTCACCTCGCTTTGCGTTGTGCCGAAAAATATCTACAATCGGGCGACCGATGCACACTAAACCGTCCGGATAGCCAAACATTTTAATGTACTGCTTATTCCAGGCAACCAAGCGTAGATGTTGATCCACAACACTAATGCCCATGCCGATGTTTTCAATGGTGGATTGCAGTAAAGATCGATTAAAGCGAAGCGCTTGAGAGGCTTCATCGACGATCGCGACTACATCGCCAATCTGCATCTCTTTACCGCGCAATGTCGAATCCATGACTATTCGAGCAGAAGATGCACCTATCACACCTGCTAAGAGTCGTTCGGTATATTGAATAAGTTCGGAACTGGCATTATCACCACTTAGAGGGTATGACTCACCGCGCTGTAATGCGAAGCCCGTAAAGGCATGTTCTGTCCGTTGAGGGCCTAAAAAGCGTTCTGTTAGCGTGTGTAAGTCTCCAACCGTAACTTGGCCAAGAAGCCGCGACTGATCAGATAGGTCTTTATTGTAGACGTTAACAAACGCACTGGCTTGAATTCTATCCACTAAGCGGCCTTGAGTCAGGCGAGAGACGAGGATGAAGAGCAGAATGTTGATGCTCAGGCTCCAGAATACGCCATGAGTTAAAGGGTCCATACCCTGAAAGCCAAACAGTGCAGTGGGCTGTAACCAGTCAGCTGTATTTAGCGTAGGTGGGATGAGAAGGTCAATCGCTTCAGGGATTACGTTGGCGGCTCTCATGGTGGGTAACACAAGTGTGTAACACCAGAGCAACATGCCTGCAGTCATGCCCGCAAGCACGCCATAGCGATTACCTTCTTTCCAATAGATGCCACCGACAATGGCGGGAAGAAACTGTATGGCGGCTACGAAGGCGAGTAAGCCAAAGGAGGCTAATGGGCCATGATCGCCAAAGACACGATAGTAAAAATAGGCGAATAGCATCAGAACCAGTATGGTGATTCGTCGAACTCGTAATAGTAGGGCGCCTAAGTCTTTGGATTGCGAGAGCCTCAGCCAGCGTATCCGCAAGAGTAATGGCATAACAATATCGTTACAGACCATGGTAGATAAAGCGATACTGGCTACGATAACCATGCTGGTTGCCGCTGAAAGGCCACCAATGAAGGCAAAAATTGTTAAATATTCCCAGCCAGCTACGCTAGGGAGCATTAGCACATAAACATCAGCATCGACGCTGCTACCAGCAAATACATATAAACCTGATACGGCGATTGGTAGCACAAACAGGCCGAGCAAAATAAGATAAAGTGGAAATAGCCAGCGTGCGGTGAGTAAGCTTCGTGGGTTGGTGTTTTCGACAACTGTCACATGAAACTGTCTGGGTAAGCAGATAATGGCGGCGCAAGCTAATAGGGTTTCGGTAATAAAGCTTCCACCGAAAGGTGATTGAAAGTTAGGGTTGATGCTTAGCTGTTCAGACACCGCTGTGATCATGTTTCCGGGCCCTTCATAAAAGTAAAAGACCGCAAAAAAACCGACAGCTAAAAATGCGGTTAATTTAACCACTGACTCAAATGCAACAGCCAAAACTAGCCCGGGGTGATGCTCTGTCGCATCGATATGACGTGTGCCAAACAAAATGCTGAAGAGTGCCATTAGAATGGTCACGAACAGAGCTGTATCGCTACCTTTGCTCAAAGCGTCAGTGGCACCAGGGGCAATTGCGTTATAGCTGATTGCCACCGCTTTGAGTTGCAGAGCGATGTATGGGATTGTCCCCAACACGGCAATAACGGTAACCATCACAGCAAGGCTCTGACTTTTTCCATAACGAGACGAGATAAAGTCAGCAATGGTGGTAATGTTTTGCTGTTTACTGACTAAAATGACTTTTTCGATCATTCGCCAGCCAAGAATGAAAACGATCACTGGGCCCAGGTAGGTAGCCATAAACTCCCAGCCCGTCGTAGATGCGCGCCCAACAGCGCCATAGAAGGTCCAAGAGGAGCAGTAAACGGCTAAAGATAAAGAGTATACCAGTGGGTGGTTTGCCCAGCTTTGGCCTTTTGCGGTCTTGTCACCGTAATAGGCAATAGCAAAAAGAAGTAAAAGATAAGTAATTGAAATGAGTATGATGATCCAGCCGGACAGCATGAGCCTTTCCAAACAGTTAAAAGTATTCTAATAGTGTACCTTGTGTTGTGAATTTACACAGCCGATACCACGAACATTGTTAGACTATTGTCCTGTTATACTTTTTATATATGACATGAATATTGCTTTAAATTCTATGTTAAATTGTTGATTTATATTTATTTATGCTTTATTCGGTGATTGTTTGAAAGGTATAATCATACTAAAGTCGGGGCTTTTATTCCGTTCATATATTTAGCAAGATTAGCTCGGAATTTTCTCAACTCCAATAACAACAAATCGGAGAACGACAATGGCAGATGATAAAGCAAATGCTGCTGCGTACTGGAAGGCGAATGTTCGCCTGATCACATGGAGCCTAGTTGTCTGGGCTTTAGTTTCATATGGCTTCGCCATTCTTTTACGACCCTTAATCGCTGGTATTCCAGTGGGTGGAACAGACTTAGGTTTCTGGTTTGCTCAACAGGGCTCGATTCTTGTCTTTATCGCAATCATTTTCCACTATGCGTGGCGATTGAACAAGCTAGATAAAGAATTCGGTGTCGAGGAGTAAGTGGCATGAGTCAATTTGCAATCAATATCCTGTTTGTAGGTGCATCCTTTGCGCTCTACATTGGTATCGCTATCTGGGCACGTGCCGGATCAACTAAAGAGTTCTACGTAGCGGGTGGTGGTGTCAATCCTATCACTAACGGTATGGCAACAGCAGCGGACTGGATGTCAGCCGCATCTTTCATCTCAATGGCGGGCTTAATCGCGGCAGGTGGTTATGCAACGTCAAGCTTCTTGATGGGCTGGACTGGGGGTTATGTGCTCCTAGCGATGCTACTGGCACCTTACCTACGTAAGTTTGGTAAGTTTACAGTGCCTGACTTCATTGGTGATCGCTTTTATAGCAAAGGTGCTCGTTTAACGGCCGTTATCTGCTTGATCGTTATGTCAGTTACTTATGTAATCGGACAGATGACTGGTGCAGGTGTAGCTTTCTCTCGCTTCTTGGAGGTTAGCTCGGCTGCGGGTATCTGGATCGCTGCTGCTATTGTATTCCTCTATGCCGTTTTTGGTGGCATGAAAGGGATAACTTACACTCAGGTAGCTCAGTATGTGGTACTTATTATCGCCTACACTATCCCTGCAGTGTTTATCTCTTTGCAGTTGACGGGTAACCCCATCCCTATGTTTGGGATGTTTGGCACGCATGTGGAATCAGGACAGCCTCTATTAACTGTTCTTGATGAAGTGGTTCGAGATCTTGGTTTCCGGGATTATACTGCTGACGTTGAAAACAAGCTGAACATGGTTCTGTTTACACTGTCGCTGATGATCGGTACGGCAGGTCTTCCTCACGTTATCATTCGCTTCTTTACAGTACCTAAGGTAGCTGATGCGCGTTGGTCTGC
>SLCQ01000285.1 GCA_007125745.1 Nitrincola sp. | reverse complement strand
TCGCCGGTTATCTGGCATGATCAAGAAAGATCAAAAAGAGCCGCTTAAAGGGTTGTACTTTTGGGGTGGTGTGGGTCGAGGGAAAACCTATTTAATGGACACATTTTACGACAGTTTGCCCTTTGAGCAAAAAATGCGGACACACTTCCATCGTTTCATGCAACGAGTGCATCGCGAACTAAAAGAGCTGGAAGGTACCAAAAATCCATTGGTTGAAATTGGTAAGAAATATGCTTCAGAAACTAAAATTATCTGTTTTGATGAGTTTTTTGTTTCTGATATTACTGATGCAATGATACTTGGAGGGCTTTTGGAGCAGTTATTTGCCAATGGTGTCACGCTAGTTGCCACGTCAAATATTGTGCCTGATGGTCTTTATAAAGATGGTTTGCAACGCGCGCGGTTTATTCCTGCTATAGCATTACTCAATAAATACACCGAGGTCGTTAATGTGGATGGTGGTATAGATTACCGTTTGCGCGTTTTAGAGCAGGCTGAGCTGTACCACTATCCTTTAGATGCTGAAGCTGATGTGAGCCTTAACACCAGCTTTGAAAATTTGGCACCTGATGTTAATGAGGCCAAAGATGATCAACTGATTGAGGTCAATGGTCGTCATATTCCTTGTCGCCGAGTGTGTGAAGATGTGGTGTGGTTTGATTTTAAAGAGTTATGTGAAGGACCTCGCTCGCAAAATGACTATATTGAATTAGCCAAAATTTACCATGAAGTGTTGGTCAGTAATGTACCTCAAATGGGGTTAAAAAATGACGATGCCGCACGGCGATTTATTAATTTAGTGGATGAGTTTTACGATAGTGGCGTTAAGCTAATTTTATCGGCAGAAGTAGGTATAAGTGAGATTTATACTGAAGGGCGGTTATCCTTTGAGATAGAGCGTACCAAAAGTCGTTTACTTGAAATGCAATCACATGAGTATTTGGCTCGAGAACATCGTGCAGGGTAATGCATTGATAAAAATAAAAAGTTGGAGGGGTTATGTTCAAGGCAGTATTAATTGATAAGACAGAAGAAAAGGGTTATCACGCACTGGTGACCGAGGTCGATGAATCGCAATTGCCTGAAGGTGATGTTCTTGTCGATGTGATCTACAGCACGCTTAACTATAAAGATGGTTTGGCCATTACCGGGAAAGGTCCAGTGGTTAGGAAGTTCCCTATGGTGCCGGGTGTTGATTTGGTTGGGCGAGTTTCAAAGAGCGACTCCGAACGGTTTGTGGAAGGTGATTTAGTGCTTCTGAATGGCTGGGGTGTTGGAGAAGGTCATTGGGGGGGATTAGCTGAAAAATGTCGTCTAAAAAATGAATGGCTTATCAAACTTCCAGAGGGCTTAACGCCTGCTCAAGTGATGGCAGCTGGAACGGCTGGGTATACGGCGATGTTGTGCGTGCAAGCGCTTGAAGATAAGGGCATAAAGCCGTCGGATGGTGATGTGTTGGTAACGGGCGCTAACGGCGGGGTTGGTGGGTTTTCTGTTAAGCTGTTAAGTCAACTAGGTTACACCGTGGTTGCATCGACTGGGCGTCCAGAAGAGTCAGACTATTTAAAGGGCCTGGGTGCCTCAGAAATTATTGATAGACAGACATTAAGTGAACCCGGTAAACCACTCCAAAAAGAACGCTGGGCTGCTGTGATTGATTCAGTGGGTAGTCATACCCTGGCAAATGTCTGTGCGCAAACCCGTTATGGTGGCGTTGTCGCGGCGTGTGGTTTGGCGCAAGGAATGGACTTTCCGGCCACGGTTGCACCATTTATCTTGCGTGGTGTGACCCTCGCAGGTATTGACAGTGTCATGCGTCCATTAGCAAATCGAGAGCAAGCATGGAAACGGTTGGCCGAACTTCTGGATGCATCGGATTTTGAAACACTTGCGCATGAAATCGCATTAGATCAAGTGATTGAGACAGCGCACAAACTGATTGAAGGACAGGTCAGGGGGCGTGTTTTAGTCAATCTTGAGGGGTAAATAACTTATCCTACAAGGTGTTAAGGTTTATGACGAGCTGAGTTGACTAAAAAATCAACAAAAGGCTCGTTTTTTGCTTTTAAGCCCAGTATAATCTGCGCTCCCAATTATTGGGGATTGAAGGCTTGCTGAATGGCCTAAAAGGGATCATTCAGCAACGAATAACTATAAGGTAAGTCGGAATCGTCTAGAATCAGGCGAATCGAGACTTAACGAGTTAAGGTGAAAAAATCCATGAATACTACTGTTAGCGCTAAGCCAGCCGAAGTCAAACGCGACTGGTTCGTTGTGGACGCAGAGGGTAAAACCCTAGGTCGTTTAGCAACTGAAATTGCACGCCGTCTTCGCGGTAAGCATAAGCCTGAATTTACACCTCACGTTGATACGGGTGACTACATTGTTGTTGTCAATGCTGAAAAAGTACACGTGACAGGTAACAAGCGTAATGACAAGATGTACTATCGTCATTCTGGCTTCCCAGGTGGTTTGAAAGAAGCCAACTTCAACAAGATGGTACAGACCTTCCCTGAGCGTACAATTGAGTTAGCTGTTAAAGGCATGTTGCCTAAAGGGCCACTGGGTCGCTCAATGTACTCCAAGCTGAAAGTCTACGCGGGCAAAGAACATCCGCATCAGGCTCAGCAACCTAAAGAACTGAATATCTAAGGGGAAGGCGAATATGTCTACAACTCAATACTACGGCACTGGCCGTCGCAAAACCTCTACTGCACGCGTGTTCCTTCGCCCAGGTACTGGTAAAGTTACCATCAATCAGCGCACCATGGAAAATTACTTTGGTCGTGAAACGGCTCGAATGATTGTGATGCAGCCTCTCGAACTAACCGGTAATACCGAAAAGTTTGATGTTTACGTGACCGTTGCTGGTGGTGGCGGCTTCGGCCAAGCGGGTGCAATTCGTCATGGTATCACTCGTGCGTTAATGGAGTATGATGAAACCTTGCGTCCTGCACTTCGTGAAGCTGGTTTTGTAACGCGTGACTCTCGTATGGTTGAACGTAAGAAAGTGGGTCTTCGTAAAGCGCGTAAGCGTCCACAGTTCTCCAAGCGTTAATTCTCAGCAGTCTTATTGGCTGTATCAAAGAAACCCAGATGGCCTTGGCTCTCTGGGTTTTTTTATAGACCTAAGCATAAGGTAGTGCTGATTTACCTTGTATAAATTGGGTAAATTCTTTAATATTTCCGCTATTTGATGAATTCAATTTTTGGGTTTAATAGCTGGCAGCGGATCTAGGCAATTTCTGTCTGGAGATGTTGAATAAGTGGAGATGAAGTTAATGAGCAATGACGGCGTGAACAACGGTCGACGTCGGTTACTCTTGGGAGCAACAGCTGCATTGGGTGCAGTTGGTGCTGTCGGGGTGGCAGTACCTTTCGTCCAGTCTTGGCATCCAAGTGCCAAGGCGAGAGCGGCGGGTGCACCAGCACGTGTCGATGTAAGTAAATTATCACCAGGTGAACAGGTTATCGTCGAATGGCGTGGTCGTCCGGTATGGGTGGTTCGTCGTACGCAAGAAATGCTAGACAACCTGCCTAATATGAATGATCGTCTTGCTGATCCTGATTCAAATAGAGCTGAACAGCCTGAGTATGTTCCGAATACGCCAATTCGTGCTTTGAATCCAGAGTTCATGGTGTTGATCGGTATTTGTACTCACTTTGGTTGTTCACCAACCTACCGACCGGATATCGCACCGTCAGATCTGGGTCAGAACTGGGCGGGCGGCTTCTTCTGCCCATGTCACGGTTCTCGTTTTGATCTGTCTGGCCGAGTTTATCGTGCACAGCCTGCACCAACGAATCTGGTTATTCCACCCCATGCGTATCAGGATGAAGCAACTCTGATAATTGGCTTAGATCCGGAGGATGTATAATGGCTGGTAAACGAAATAAAGGTAATCCGGGTTTTATGGGATGGATCGATGATCGTTTCCCAGCAACCGCATTATTGGAAGACCATCTCTCAAAGTATTATGCGCCAAAAAACTTCAACTTTTGGTACTTTTTTGGTTCTTTAGCACTGTTGGTTCTCGTCAATCAGATCGTTACAGGTATCTGGTTAACAATGAGCTACAACCCTTCAGCAGAAGGTGCGTTTGCTTCACTTGAATACATCATGCGTGATGTGGAATATGGTTGGCTATTGCGTTACATGCATACTACGGGCGCATCGGCCTTCTTCGTAGTCGTCTATCTGCACATGTTCCGTGGCATGATGTATGGATCTTACAAGAAGCCACGCGAACTGGTGTGGATTTTCGGTATGACAATCTACCTAGTACTTATGGCTGAAGCCTTCATGGGCTACCTACTACCTTGGGGGCAAATGTCTTTCTGGGGGGCTCAGGTTATTATTTCCCTGTTTGGTGCCATACCGGTCATAGGGCCTGACTTACAGCAGTGGATTCGCGGTGATTACCTTATTTCAGGTATTACCTTGAACCGCTTCTTTGCATTGCATGTTATTGCACTGCCATTGGTCTTAGTAGCACTAGTTGTGTTGCACATCATTGCGCTGCATGAAGTGGGTTCTAACAACCCAGATGGAATCGAGATTGGTGATAACCTGGATGAAAATGGCGTACCGAAAGATGGTATTCCTTTCCACCCTTACTACTCGGTCAAAGACTTGGTTGGCGTGGGTGTCTTCCTGTTTGTGTTCTCAATTGTGCTGTTCTGGTTCCCAGAAGGCGGTGGTTTCTTTATTGAAGCACCTAACTTTGAACCCGCAAACCCGCTCGTGACACCTGATCACATAGCACCCGTTTGGTACTTCACCGCCTTCTACGCCATGCTTCGTGCGGTAACCTTCAGTCTGTTTGGTTTAGAATCAACCTTCTGGGGTGTTGTAGTCATGGGTGCAGGTATCGCTGTACTGTTTGTTCTGCCTTGGTTGGACAAGAGCCCGGTCAGATCAATGCGCTACAAGGGATGGATAAGTAAGGTGTTCTTGGCCATCTTTGCCGTGAGCTTTGTGATTTTGAGTATTCTGGGTGCACTACCTTCAACTGAAGGACGTACTCTGGTTGCTCAGATTTGTACAGTGCTGTACTTCGCTTACTTCCTTCTGATGCCTTTCTACACCAGAATGGAGAGCACAAAACCAGTTCCGCAAAGGGTGACAGGCTGATGAAAAAAATTCTTATTGCTTTAGTAATGCTATGTTTGTCTGGTGCAGCTTTAGCTGCGCCTTCAAACTACAATATGGAGCCTTTCAGGGCTGACCTTCGAGATCAGGAATCTTTACAGCGTGGTATGGCAATGTTTGTCAACCGCTGTATGGGTTGTCACTCAATGGAATATCAGCGCTTTGCTCGCACGGGTGAAGATCTAGGAATTCCTGAAGAGTTAATGGAAGAGTATCTTATCTTGGGTAATCACGGCATTAATGACCTGATGACCATCTCTATGGATAATGACGCAGCTGAAGGTTGGTTCGGTAAAGCGCCACCCGATCTCACGCTAACCACGCGTGTGCATGGTAGTACTTGGTTATACAATTACCTGCGTACATTCTACCGTGATGATGATGCTATTTTTGGTGTTAATAACGCGGTATTCGTTGATGTAGGTATGCCTCATGTTCTAGAAGATCTGCAGGGTATCGTTGTGAATACCTGTTCACGAGAAGAGCTTGAAGAGCGTGGTGGATTTACCGGTACAATAGATCCACTAACCGGTACGCGTAGTGGTCAATGTTTACAGGTTCAGCCGGGTACTGGTTCGATGTCACCAGAAGAGTTTCATCAGGCGATGTATGACCTGACCAACTTTATGACCTATGTTGGCGAGCCTTCTCGAGTCCAAGCTGAGCGTATTGGTACGTTTGTACTGATTTTCTTGGCTATCTTCACATTTGTTGCTTACCTGTTGAAGCGTGAGTACTGGAGAGACATCCATTAATCCTGATTGTATTCAGGACTAGTTGCTACGCGGCCAATCTTGGTCGCGTAGTTTTTTGTTTTTAGATACCCTGAAATTTTTAAAGAGGTAATTCAATGGGAGTGGTAGCTAAACGTTCTTCCATGACCTTCTTCTCTGATGGTGATGATCATTACAGTCATAGAGTACGCATCGTGCTTGCTGAGAAAGGTGTTGCAGTCGATCTTGTTGATTGCAAGGTTGATGATCTCCCAGAGGATGTCGCTGGTCTGAACCCATACAATACTCTACCAACGCTGTTAGATCGTGATTTAGTACTGTATGAACCAGGTGTCATGATGGAGTATTTAGATGAGCGTTTCCCTCATCCACCACTACTGCCAGTGTATCCGGTAGCGCGTGCTGATAGCCGATTGTTTATGTATCGCATTCAGCGTGACTGGTGTGGTTATGCGGACGCCCTGTTAGTTGGAACTGCGGATCCTGACCATCTGGAATATTGTCGTAAGGAGTTGCGTGATAGCTTAGTCTCTATTGCGCCTATCTTTGCAGAAAAACCCTTCTTTATGAGTGATGAGTTCACATTGGTTGATTGCTGCATAGCACCGCTGTTGTGGCGCTTGCCAGTCATGGGTATTGAATTACCTGAAGCGCAATGCGCTCCTCTTATCTCTTATATGAAGCGATTATTTGAACGTGAATCCTTCCAGCTAAGTTTATCTGAAGCTGAAAAAGAGATGCGCGATTAAGCGCTATAACTGGAGTTACAATGGCAATAGCACCCAGTCGTTCCTATTTGATAAAAGCGCTACATGAATGGATGACAGATAACGATCTGACACCTCATTTAGCTATTGATGCAAGGGTTCAAGGCGTCATGGTGCCAGAGCAATTTAGCCTTGATGAGCAATTAGTGCTAAATGTCAGCTACTCAGCTGTGCAGCGTTTAGTCATTGATACGGAAGGTGTGTCCTTTAATGCACGATTTGGCGGTGTGCCAATGAATGTATTTGTACCTTTGGCCGCTGTGCTGGCAATATATGCTAGAGAAAATGGTCAGGGCATGGGTTTCGGTATGGAACCCGGTGCTGATGAATTACTCAAGCAAGCTCAACAGGAGGGTGGTGATAATGAAGATTCACCTTCTGGTCCGGTCGCTGTAGATGTGTCGGATTCACCGTCTGGCAAACCAGCAAAGGGTAAGCCAAAGCTGAAAGTGGTTAAATGATCTGTTCTGCATTAAAAATAAAGGCGGCTGATGCCGCCTTTATTATTTAAATATACTCAAATACTTTTACAATGCGGTTTACACCGACAATGTTGCGAACCACCTCAACAGCCATTTCACCTTCTTGTCGAGTGACAAGCCCCATTAAAAAGACTGTGCCGTTTTCTGTGACCACCTTAATACGCATACCGTGGGTATTTCTATCTGCAAGAAGTTGCGCTTTTACACGTCCTGAAAGATAAGAGTCATTTGCCCGGATCATTAAGGAAGTAGGGCCCGCGATTTCAAGTTCGTTATGAATTTTTCTAACTTCTCTGAGTTGGCTGACCACTTCAGTCGCTTCTGCTTTTGTTCGTTCGTCAGGCACTTGTCCAGTTAGCAGTACTTGGCCGTTAAAGCTGTTTACACTGATATTGGATTGTGAAAGTGCATCTGACCCTTTGTTGATATTCACCTTGGCTTTGAACTCTATTGAGTTGTCTTCAATAAAGTTACCAATAGTTCGGCGTCCTTCATTTTCTTCTATAGGTGTTTCTCGTGTTGAGCTAACAACTGTTGAGCAACCACTAACCACAAAAACGGCAAGAAGTAAGAGGGGAAATAGCTTTTTCATCTACTAGGCTCCAAAGAGTTGAAAGTCAATTAAATCGGCAAGCGTGTGTAAAATTAACAGATGTGCATGATGTACCAGTACTTCATCATCACAGGCGATGCAAATTTCTGTTTCATCAGGCCTCATGAGTGCTGTCATGTTACCACCATCTGCACCTGTTAAAGAAATGACGGTCATTTCTCTATCATGTGCAGCTTGAATGGCTTGGACAAGATTAGCTGATCGGCCATTAGCAGATACCGCTAAGAGAATGTCACCAGACATGCCAAAAGCGCGAATCTGTTTTGAATAAATATCTGCAAAGCCACTGTCTTCAGCTATAGCAGACATCGCAATGCTATCTGAGTTCAGTGTGATGATAGGTAATCCCGGTCGTTCATGGCGATAGCGGTTAATTAAAAGGCTACCGAAATGTTGCGCGAGGCTTCCAGAGGCTCCATTACCTGCACAGAGTATTTTTTGCTCAGAGATCAAGCATTGTAAGATCTGCGTACTTGCGGTCGCAATCATCGGGGTAAACTGCTCAATGGTTTGAGCATTTATTTCCATCGAATGATGAAATTGCTGAACAATTCTATCTTCAAGTTCCATGATTAAGGTTCTCAGTGCAACACTAACTTTGAAAGGCGTTACGATACCATAAAGGCGCCTCGTTTCCTTCAAATGCAATAATATCGAAACGGCAAGGGTAGTGAGACCAGCCAGGATTGCCGGCGAGAAAGAAGCGTGCCGTACGAAGAATTTTGCGTTGTTTGCGCCAGTCTACAGAGGTTGCCGCACCACCAAAACATCTAGATTTTCGACGTCTGACCTCGATGAAAATAAGTGTTTCACCGTCGGTCATTATTAAATCGATTTCACCTAGCCGGCATCGTAAGTTGCGTTGAACGAGTTGTAAGCCCTGTGCGACAAGCCAGTTTTCAGCATTACGCTCGGCTTCCATGCCGAGAAGTTGTCTATCCATGATTTACTCCGTAATGAGTTTGGGAACTCCGTTGTTGAATTGAGCCCAGGTCAGCTCTCTTGAAATCCGACGATTGTGACCTAGGGAGAGAACCCCGGTTTCTCCCATAATTTCATGTTGCTGGAGAAGTTGGGGTAAGTTTTGAGAAATAATAAAGGCATCTGCGCCCAATGCATAGAGTTTACCTATGTTGGCATCAGCATTGTCTCGTCTCTCTTGAACAGCTAAACGAGTTTCGCTTGGTTCAGCCAGACGCCAAGGTACATCAATAAAGGTAATACCACTCAGGTCATTGTCACGCGCAGCGCTTGGATTGCCTTCAAACAGCTGAGAGGTTGCCATCACCGGAATGTTGCCTGCAAAATGATACAGAAGCATAGGGCGAATCAGTCGAGCATCACGTGGCTCTGTTACCATAAAAATGACATCGGTTTCATGGCTGATATTAGCACTCATACCGCTACGTGAACGACTGGGTATTGTGCGTGCTATTTCAGCGTCTTGAACTAATAGTTGGCGAATCTGTTCAGAATTGCTTTCTGTTGGCCTAAAAGTGAGGGAGGCAATGATATGCCCCCCTTGTTCCTGAAATGCTTCTTTGATGGATTGCTCAACACGTTCACCAGAACGATTGTCACTGCGAATGATCATCGCATTTCTGTAACCCAGTTCTGACGTGCGGCGCATCAGGGTGCTCACTTCGTGGTCAGTGGATAAGTCTAGCTGAAGTGGAGGGTTTAAGCCCTCTTCTGCAGGATTAAGCGCTAATACTGGTAAAGGGTGGTCAGGAAACTGAGCGAGTTGATTGACAAAATTACGGTCAAGCGGTCCCACTATAAAGTCGGCACCTTGAGTTCTGGCTGAGTGAAAGAGCTGTTCGGGCATACGAATTTCCGTACTATCCAGCATGATAACGTCGACTCGGTGACTCATGGGTGCGCTTTGCATAGCCGCGACAAAGCCTTCCGTAATGATACGGGAGATGTTGGCTAAATCACCCTGTAATGGCAGAAATAGAGCAACACGTTGTGCTTGATCTGTTAAAGGTATAGGACTCAGGTCAGTTGCTAATTCAGTATCAACGGCTCTCGGAGGCATGAGGGCGGCAGGGTGTTGATCCCAGAGAAGTTGCCAATCAAATAGCTTTTCCTGCTGTTCATTCATGTCTTTAATGTTCGCGAGCATGGCCGCGCGTTCGAACCAGCCCTGTTCAAAGAAATTGTTGTTTCGGTTTTGCGCGGCTTGATCGAGTACGCCTGCTTCAGTGGGTTTGAGAAGACTCCAAATCTGATCGTGTAAAGATTGTTGCAGGTCTACGTCATCGGTCATTTGTGAGGCTGAAATCAACTCTCGGGCTGCATTGATTGGGTTATTTAATTGATCATAAGCTTCAGCACGGGCCATGTTGAGTCGAATGACTTCATCTTGATTAAGGTTGGGGGGCAATGCATGAAAGTCCAAGCTGCGCAAAGCGGTATCTGGATTGTCTAAGTTCATCGCTAAAACAGCTTGTTGTAGAGCCACTGACAGACCTAGTTCTGGTGGAAGTCTGCGTTTATCGATGGAATCCAGTATACTGAAAGCTTCTTGGTCATGGCCTTGTTCCGCTAATCGATCAGCGGCTTCTAGTCGAAGAGAGGCGGCTTCCTCTGGTGGTGCAGATTGTGCTTCCCTTAAAAGTTGCCTCGTCTGCTCATCTTGAACTTGAGGTGCAGGCGCGGATATACCGGGCATGCCAGGCTGAACGCCACAGCCAATCAGTATGATTGACATCAATACTAGCGCAATTAGCAGGCGTATTTTCTGTGTCATATGTGTATAAATCCTTAACAGAGAGTAACCTTTTTATGGCAGAAGCGGTTTTATATGTAATTGCCACTCCTATCGGCAACTTGGGCGACCTATCACCACGAGCGCAACAGATTCTGAGTGATGTTGATCTTATTGCTGCCGAGGACACTCGGCACACGGGTCGACTTCTATCACATTTTAGCATTAAATCTACGTTAATTTCAGTGCATGATCACAATGAATCAGCGAGAGCGCAACTGATAATTGATGCTTTGACTCAGGGCAAGCGTATTGCATTGGTTTCTGATGCAGGAACACCTTTGATTTCGGACCCAGGATACGGATTAGTGAAGCGCGTCAGAGATGCGGGATTTAGGGTGTCACCCGTTCCAGGCTGTTGTGCGTTTGTCGCTGCTTTAAGTGCAGCTGGGTTGCCTTCAGATCGGTTTATGTTTATTGGTTTTTTACCTGCAAAAAAACAGGCGCGTATAAAGCAGTTGACGGCATTGGTGGATGATAGCTGTACGTTAATATTTTATGAGTCAACACATCGCATTTTGGCCTGTTTAGATGATATGGAATCTGTGTTTGGTGTAGACCGTGAGATAGTGATTGCGCGAGAGATAACTAAAACATTTGAAACTTTTAAATCAGGCAGTGTGGCTGACATCAAAGAATGGATGTTGGCGGATCACCATCAACAAAAGGGTGAGTTTGTTGTGCTGGTGCGTGGAGCTGTTTGCTCTGAAAAGGAGCAAAGTGTCGATTCGCAAAGTGCCAAACTTTTAATGCTTTTGGCATCGGAACTCCCCCCTAAAAAAGCGGCTTCTATCGTTGCTGAAGTGACAGGTATTCATAAAAAACAACTTTATGAATATCTATTGCAAGTTGATTCATGAGTATTGCTTGCACTTCATGCTTTTCCTGTTATTCTGCGTCTCGGGAGTCTGCCGGATAATCGCTGTTCTGTTAGCAGAAGAGAGGAAAGTCCGGGCTCTACAGGGCAGAGTGCCAGATAACGTCTGGGCGGCGTGAGCCGACGGAAAGTGCAACAGAAAGTATACCGCCTAAGGGCTCTTCGGAGTCACGGTAAGGTTGAAATGGTGCGGTAAGAGCGCACCGCGTGGGTGGTAACACTCCACGGCGATGGAAAACCCCACTCAGAGCAAGACCAAATAGGGATCCTTAAGGTGTGGCCCGCACTGGATCCGGGTAGGTTGCTTGAGGTCAGTGGTGACGCTGATCCTAGATGAATGATTGTCCTCGACAAAACCCGGCTTACAGGCAGGCTCCCACATCTTTGTCTTTTACCTCGCCTAGTAAAATCTATATAACTCTATAATCCTGTAACTGTATATTCGTACAGTATATTTTATTGTTTAAGCATAATCTATTGATTATTTGGCTCCTTCTGTTCATTTCCCTGAGAGTGATCTGTTGTATGTCAAAAAAACCCTCTTCTGATTGCTTATCTTATCTTGCATTGTAAAGGCTTACTTACTATAGTGTGAAAAAGTGGGTTAAAGTGGGTTAAAGTGGATAATTTTGGGGAGTTTTGTGGGCGTTATGTTCCGCGGTGTTAATCCGATCAATTTAGATGCTAAGGGTCGCATGGCGATTCCTGCTCGTTATCGTGAAATGATAGCGTCGCATTGTGGTAACCAGATGGTGGCCACAATTGATACGGATACCCGCTGTTTGTTGCTCTATCCCTTGCCTGAGTGGGAAGAAATTCAGGCAAAAATTGAAGCTTTGCCTAGTTTTAATAAAGTCGCTAGAAGAATTCAGCGGTTACTTATTGGGCATGCTACAGATATTGAATTAGATAATAGTGGTCGAATGTTGTTGCCCGCTAGCCTAAGAGAATACGCAGGTTTAGATAAAAAAGTTGTTCTACTGGGGCAGGGTCGTAAATTTGAAATATGGGATGAGCTTCAGTGGAGTTCTACTAGGGATGAGTATCTTGACGAGGTTGGTGAAGATGCCTTACCACCTGAAATGTTGGAGTTATCGTTGTAAGGCGATTTGCTTAAACTAGCATACAAGGTTTGAAATGAGTCAAGAATTTAACCACGTTACCGTTTTGTTACATGAGGCAGTGAATGCGCTTGTGACTGACCCTGATGGCTTTTATATCGATGGTACCTTTGGGCGCGGTGGTCACTCTTCACTTATTTTATCTAAATTAAGTAATAAGGGACGTTTGCTTGCTATCGATAAGGATTTAGTCGCAGTTTCAGAGGCGCAGCGACTTTTTGGTAATGACCCCCGTTTTAGTATTGAGCATGGTGCTTTTAGTGAGATGCACTCCTTTGTCGAGAAGCGTTCTCTAATAGGTCAAGTGACTGGTGTATTGTTGGATTTGGGTGTTAGCTCCCCGCAACTAGATGATCCGTCTCGTGGCTTTAGCTTTCAGCATGATGGCCCTTTGGATATGCGTATGAATACTTCGACTGGTGAGGGAGCGGGTGAATGGATTAACCGTGCTAGTGAAAGTGATATTGCAGATGTTCTTTTTCACTATGGAGAGGAGCGCTATTCACGCCGTATGGCTAAAGCGATCGTTACAGAGCGAGAGCAGTCGCCAATTTTGACAACTTCCCGCCTTGCTCGAATTATCACTGAAGCAAATCCGCGTTGGGAGAAAGGTAAAAATCCAGCTACCAGAGCTTTTCAAGGAATACGAATTCATATTAATGGTGAGTTAGATGAGGTTGAAGCCTGTCTCGATCAATCGCTTGATCTGCTTGCAATTCAGGGACGGTTAGTGGTGATTAGTTTTCATTCTCTTGAAGATAGGATCGTTAAGCGGTTTATAC
>SLCQ01000217.1 GCA_007125745.1 Nitrincola sp. | reverse complement strand
CGATGGGTAAGTTATACGCTTATTTTAAAATGAATAAAATTGATATAATTTCAGGTTTTGATGTGAAATATTCATCTATGATCGTGTTTGGTTTGATATGCTGTTTCAGATAGTTTTTTTAGGATGAGGTGTTGTGGCCTTGAACTCATGTAACCTGACGTTACGTTCCTATACGGGTGATGTTGCCAATCATGCACATGACTTTCATCAGTTGGTGCTACCCATTACGGGTACTTTGCATCTGAATGTGAATCATGCGGAAGGCCAAGCTCAGGGTAATCAGGTAGCGATTGTTGCGGCAGGTAACGATCATCTGTTTTACGCGCCAAGCAACAACGCTTTTCTGGTTGTGGACGCACCTGTTGAAACAGCAGTGATGCTTGAAAAGTTGCCTGCGTTCGTGACGTTGGATCAGGGTTTACAACACTACACACAGTTCCTATATCAACAATGCTTACTGAGTCAGACAGGAACTTATCAGACCAGTGAAAAGCAAATGATTCAGTTATTCCTTGATCTGTTAACGCAGCGTTTTGGTCTGTCGGTGCAGTTAGATCGGCGCGTTCTGTTAGCGAAAACCTACCTAGATGAACGTTTTGAGCAAACTGTTTCAATTGCGGAGGTGGCAAGAGCATCACATCTAAGCACTCGGCAACTCAATACCTTGTTCAAACGTGAAATGGGTCAGTCACCTCAAGAGTATCTTCTATACACGAGGATGGAACGGGCTAAACAGCTTCTGATGACAACGAGCTTAAGAGTGCAACAGGTTGCTGAAAAAGTCGGCTACACTAACTTAGCTGCGTTTAGTGATCGCTTTAAGCAGGTTTTTGGGTATTCGCCACGGTACTTTCGTGACAAGACCAAAGAAGATTTCGCGCAAAGACCAAAGAAGAGTGCTGAATTAGCAAAGACGCCTTACTAGAAGCGCTTTACACTTAATCTTTTTCGGATTGAGTTTTCTAATGACTTCCATCAACACCGCCACTCTGATCGGCTCTATTTCTGTTTTCCTCTGGGGCACACTGGCGCTGTTCACGCGAATGACCGAGGATGCCATTCCCGAATTTCAGATGATGGCGATGACCTTTGCCATTGCGTTTCTATTGATGTCTGCTCGCTGGATAGGGCAGAAGCGTTCGGGCTTGCGCTATATTCGCCAGCCTGTCGCGGCTTGGGTGATCGGTGTGGCGGGTCTATTTGGTTATCACTTCGTCTATTTTAAAGCGATGACCTTGGCTCCGGCGGTTGAAGTCAGTTTGCTGGCTTACCTTTGGCCTTTGTTAATCGTGATCTTTAGCGCCTTACTACCCGGTGAAAAGCTACGTGCCGTGCATCTAATAGGCGCTTTTTTGGCGCTTGTGGGCTGTTGGATTCTGATCGGTCGAAATCACCAAGGCTTTCAGTCGCAGTATATGCAGGGTTACCTACTCGCCTTGTGTTGCGCATTGATTTGGTCAAGCTATTCTGTGCTGAGTCGAGTCGTCAAAGCAGTGCCAACCGATGCGGTTGGCTGGTTTTGTTTGGCTACCGCTATGCTTGCGTTTATCTGTCACTTGATTCTAGAAGAAACTGTCTGGCCCAGTGGCTGGATGCAATGGGTGGGTATTATCGGACTGGGGTTAGGACCGGTTGGTATCGCTTTCTTTACCTGGGATTATGGCGTCAAACATGGCAACTTACAGTTGCTCGGGACACTAGCCTACAGCGCACCGTTGATTTCTGTGGTGTTGCTAGTGTTGGCTGGGGAAAGTGAAGCAAGCTGGACGCTCTTTTATGCCAGTATTGCCATAGTGAGTGGGTCGTTGATTGCGGGTAGAAAGGGGAAAGTCTCTGAGAAAAATGAAACAGCGCCCACCGAGTGAGCGCTGTGTAGAAAGGCTTCTTTACGCCTAAGTGGTTTTATCAATCCGCTTAAAATCTAGCCTATTCTCTGGGGGTGATCCTGTGATGGTAAACACCTCTTTACGTTTCCATATCATGATGTAGACAAAGCTGGCAAAGTAGATGGCTATCACCAGTGCTCCGACCCATTGGATTCTTAAGAAGTCCAACTGGAACAAAGCGGTGAGTCCACACATGGCGATAAAGTTACCGATCAGATATTTTCCCAGACCTATGTGACGTGGTGCCAGTTTCAAGTTTTCTGAATAGAGTCGAATCAACGAATCCAGTGAGTTGATCACCATTAAAATACCGACTGAGATCATGGCGAAGTTGATCCAAGTACTGATCGACAGATCTTCAGAGTGATAGTGGTACAACACTGTAAACCAGGTACCTATCGCCGCTGATGGAAAAATCAGCATGGCCAGCATCAACTGCCAGGTTCTCAATCCGCTGACGAAGCGAGCGGTGAATTGACCAATCATGATACTCCAAGCAAACCACCAGTAGAGGTAAAACTCATGGTAATCGTTAATCGGTAGAATGAAGTGATGTAGGTTGGTGAAGTATTGGGTAATCAGTGCGGCGGTAACAAAAAAGTCTGCTGGCGTACCTTTTCCAGTTAAAAATGCACTGCTCCACATCATGGCGATCAGCAGGATAAACAGTATAGAAGATCCTAAACTTAAGATGCGAACATATTTAAAGTCGCTACTGGAATAAACAGCCGCGCCGATACAGGCTAAAACGATTAAATAGAAGATTGGAATAACACTCTCACCATCGCCCAGTTCTGGTAAGTACCAGGGTAGGTTGATTAGCAGTAAAAAAGCCGTGAATGCACAGGTACCGATGATGACAGCATTATTTACCCATTTGACCCATCTTATCTGAAAGAATTGCACCTTCGGCTCGATAATACAAAAGTAAAAACAGGTCAGAAAATAGAAGCCCCAGATCAAAAAGCCCCAAAAACCAAACTCTATGGCCAGAGGATTTGCGAAGCCATATTCGGGGCTTTCAGCTAGGTCTGCATAGCTAGCAAACTCTGTGAGCGGAAACATGATGAGTCCGACATCTAAGCCGGATGTGAACAAAATTGCAATAAAGGTGACGGTTGAAACGGGTGTCACACCGATGCATCGGATGTTCCACCATCTGATCAGTACCACCACAACGGCGGCTAGGGTGAAGATCATACCCATCGATAACCAAAGTGTCATAGGCGCCTCCGGAAACGACAGTTGATACATTGTCTATACAGCATAGTTTTTCTCCTTTCAGTTTTTTGTTTTAGCGAAGCGGTGAGTCTGGACGTTGGTGTTCTTGCCAATCTTTAACCATGTGAACCTGAGCCTTAGCTGATGGAAGGAGTGTTTTCCCTTGTATCAAGTCAGCTGCCCGTTCAGCCACCATAATCGTCGGTGCGTTTAGGTTGCCGTTGGGAATGGTGGGGAAAATGGAGGAGTCGACAACGCGCAACCCTTGAATACCATGCACCTTGGTTTCAGGGTCTACGACAGCCATGGCATCGGTTCCCATCTTGCATGAACAAGAAGGGTGGTAGGCGCTTTCAACCGCTTGACGAACAAATGCGTCGATCTGCTCATCGGTTTGTACGTCAAGTCCAGGTTGAATTTCATCGCCACGATAAGGGTCCATTGAAGGCTGGCTAATGATTTCACGCGTGAGTCTGACACAGGCTCGAAACCCTTCCCGATCGGACTCATGTTCCAAGTAGTTAAAGCGTATTTTTGGGTAGTCTGTAGGATCAGCAGACTTAATATGCACATAACCACGACTTTTGGGTTTGTTATGTCCAATATGAAGTTGGAATCCATCTCCTTTAAAGGCCTCTTTACCATCGTAGCGCATTGCGGCGGGTAAAAAGTGGTATTGCAGGTCCGGCCACTCGACACCCGGTTTGGAGCGGATAAAGGCACAGGATTCAAAATGGTTGGTAGCTCCCAAACCATTTTTGAATAAGATCCAGCGAGCACCAATTAAAAAACGGCTCCACAGGCCAAGTTTACGGTTTAGTGAAATAGGTTTCAGACAGCGGAACTGAAAGTAGAATTCCAAATGATCTTGAAGATTTTCTCCTACACCCGGCAACTCATGAAGTGTTTCGATACCCGCTTTTTTCAGCACTTCTGGGTTGCCAATACCTGAAAGCTGTAATAAATGCGGTGAGCCTATGGAGCCTGCCGATAAGATGACCTCTTTATTCACGTATGCCTGATGCATTTCACCCCGATATTGGAGGCTCACGCCAACAGCGGTTTTGTTTTCCAGAAGTACTCGATGAACGAGTGCATGAGTAATGACCGTTAAGTTGCTCCGTTCCATAGCAGGGCGAAGGTAGGCGTTGGCGGTGGACCAGCGGCGACCTTTATGCACGGTCATGTGCATGGCGCCAAACCCTTCTTGTTGAGCACCGTTGTAGTCTTCGGTTTTTAAATAACCCGCTTGAGCACCAGCTTCGATGAAAGCGCGGTATAAAGGGTTTTGCATCTGGTTGCCATTATTGACTCCTAATGGCCCTTGATCGCCACGGTATTCATCACCGCCAAACGCCCATTTTTCGGCTTTGCGGAAGTAGGGCAGACAGTTTTGGTAATGCCAGCCTTCAGCGCCTTGTGCTTGCCATTCATCAAAGTCTTTGGCATGACCTCTCACATACACCATGCCGTTAATAGATGAAGATCCACCCAGCACTTTGCCACGTGGACAATGCATGCGGCGATTATCTAAAAACGGCTCAGGTTCGGTTTCATATTGCCAAGCATATTTTTCGGTATTCATCGGGATGGAAAGGGCGGTTGGCATTTGGATAAAGATGCTCTTATCGCTACCTCCGGTTTCGATGAGTAGTACCTTGTGTTTGCCATCTTCTGTCAGTCGATTGGCTAGAACGCATCCTGCCGAACCAGCCCCGACTATGATGTAATCATAAGTGGTTTCTAGTGTGCTCAAAACGGACTCTCCAAATCAGTCATGCCAATATAAACGGCTTTTAGTTGGGTATAGTGATCGAGTGTGGCGCGACCATTTTCGCGCCCAATGCCGGATAGCTTGTATCCACCCACGGGCATTTCCGCAGGTGAGGCACCGTAACTGTTGATCCAGCAAATACCGGCTTGTAATTGGTGAATTACGCGATGGGCACGACGAATATCCTGGGTGAAGATGCCAGCGGCTAAACCGGTTTCAGTGTTGTTAGCGCGAGCAATCACCTCATCTTCATCTCGGAAGGTCAAAACAGACATGACCGGGCCAAAAATCTCTTCGCGGCAGATGGTCATTTCATCAGTGCAGTCGGTGAAAATAGTTGGCTCGACAAAGAACCCATTGGGTGAAGAAGCAGGGCTAACCGCTTTGCCACCCTGAGTCAAAGTCGCTCCTTCCTCGATCCCTTTTTGGATGTAGTACATCACTTTTTGGCGATGTTCAGCAGAGATAAGGGCACCAAAATTAGTATCGGGGTGCATCGGATCGCCGATAATGATGTTGTTACGCGTGCGTTCCAGAAGGCGTGTCATAAAGGCGTCGTATAAAGATTCATGCACAAACACACGAGTACCATTGGTACAGATTTCGCCCTGAGTGTAAAAGTTACCGAGCATGGCCGCAGATACGGCGTTTTCAAGATCGGCGTCGTCAAAGATAATTAACGGTGATTTGCCACCCAACTCCATGGTGACTTCTTTTAAGGAGCTGGCCGCTGCCGCCATCACTTTTTTGCCTGTACCTACCTCACCCGTAAAGGACACTTTGGCTATCTCTGGATGATGAGTTAGCCAGGCACCGACACGACCGTCGCCTTGAACCACGTTAAACACACCATCGGGTAGACCTGCCTCTGTAAAAATCTCAGCCAGTTTTAGCGCACCTAAAGGCGTCTCTTCGGAAGGTTTGAAAATCATGCTGTTGCCACAAGCCAGTGCTGGTGCAGCTTTCCAGCAGGCGATCTGTAAAGGGTAATTCCATGCGCCGATACCGGCACAAATACCTAAAGGTTCGCGGCGGGTGTAATAAAAATCACCTCCCAAGTCTTGCTGATTACCTTCGATAGACGCGGCTAAACCAGCAAAAAACTCAATTGAATCGGCTCCGGTCACCACATCAACAGCTACCGCTTCCTGCCAGGGTTTGCCGTTATCCTTCACTTCTATTTCGGCCAGTTCATCATTACGTTCACGAAGCAGGGCGACGGCCTTTAATAGAATTCGACCGCGCTGCATACCGCTCATGGCTGACCATTCTGCAAACCCTTTTTGGGCACTTTCGATGGCTACTTGTTGTATCGATTCGTCGGCAACTTCCATTTCATAAATGACTTCGCCAGTACCTGGATTGATTGCAGCAAAGGTTTCGCCGCTCTGATTGGCTAAGGGGCGGCCATGAACATAATTTTGATAACGGGGCAGTGACATGAAGATCTCCTGAAAAGGTTATGAGGTGTTAGGCGAAGTACGGCAGTGTTCCGTCACTGAGTGTCAATAAAGCTCAGTGCGAAGGATTTACATAAGGCTTCGCCGGACGCAAAGTTCTCATCCGGATCAACGCTCAGGGCGCTTCGAAGCCAGAACCCATCTATCATGGCGGCTGTTTGTCGGGCCGCATCTTGAGCTTCCTGCCGAGTCATGCATTGGGCGAAGGCAAATCGCAGGTTGCTACATAGCCGAGCATTGTTGATTTGCTGTAGTCGTTTAAGTCCCGGCTCATGCATCGAACGCGCCCAAAAGCTTAACCAGGTTCTGGCGGCTAATTCAGATCGTTGAAACTCTGTAAAATTAGCTTCAATAATGCACAAAATACGTGCCTTAGCAGATCCATCGGTTTGCTGGATCTTTTCCAAAAATGAACGTCCCAGTTTGTCCAGCAAGTGTCGCAGAGCGGCTTCGACAAGTCCTTGTTTGCCACCAAAATAATGGCTGATGATGCCCGACGACATGCCTGCACGCTGACTGATGCTAATGATGGTGGTTTTTTGTAAACCCAATTCAGCAATTGATGACAAGGCTGCATCGATGAGCTGTTGTTTGCGTTTATCTTCGACTCCAACAATCGGCATATTTTTTCCTTAATTGAACGTTCAATCAATAAAAATACTAGAGTAAATTTTGATCAATATCAAGTCTTGTACTTAATCACTACTATTATAGTGGTATAGGATTGGTCTGCCTTTTCAGGCTAGGATAGCGATAAAAAGGTCAAGCTAAGGAGAAAAATAACAATGCCGACCTCCGTACATTCCTCATCAATTGAAAATAGAATCAATTGGTTAATGCAGTTAAGCCAACATCACTCGGCACAATTTTGTGATTCTGAAAACGCCTTGGCGCGACAGCGTTATCTCGCAGAGCATCCGACACGCATTGTCGTGATGAAATGCATGGATGGTCGTATTCATCTTCCCTATGTAACTAAAACTCCTTTGGGCATTATGCGTCCTTTTCGAAATTTGGGCGGTATTTTTGATTTAGGTTGGCCTTATCTTGGAGACTTACTCGAAAGTCAGGTGATGGAGGGTATTCGCCAAGGTCACCGTGTGCTGATTATCATCACCTATCATTACTCGAAAGGGGATAGATCCAGAGGTTGTGCAGGGTTTAACTGTGATAAGGATGCGGCGATGGCACATGCTCAGCAGATTAAATCTCAGGTTGAAACGATTTTTGGTGAGGGGCATAACACGGTTTATCCACTGGTATGTGGTTTTGAAACGGATGAAGATGCCTTGATACTGCATAATGATGAAGGTGAAGCGCTGAATTTAGCCAACTTGGATCTGGTTAATCTTGAATCTCTACCCTTAACCCTAGAGCGCTTTCTGCCTGATATGCCTGCGCAAATTCAATATGATTTACTGCCTTTGGTGGAGGGAAATCTCTACCACATTGATGAGATGCGTCAGCTACAGCGCAAGCTCGATATTGAACATCGTGAATGGGTGATTTGTGTTGGTCGGGGCTTTGATTTTTTACATGCACCTAATGTTGCCCTAATTATAGGCCCCTTTAGCCCGAATCTCTCTGAACCCATATCTAAAGCGGCTGGCATTATTCGTACCAATATGGCGCAAGGGCGTATACCTGATGATGGCTTTCTACTCTTGTCATCTGCTCCCTATGATGAAGTAGGGCCTGATCAGTCTCGAGCGGCATTAAAAGCTCATTTTATGGCCGAGTTTGCGCAAAAAGTGATCCGTGAAGCACAACCAGAGCTTGCGGAAAAGATGATAACACGCACCGCAACCTTGCATTGGCCAACCCGTCGATTGGACGTAATTGGATAAAAAAATGCATTTTTCTCTTGAAAATTGGTTAAGTGATCCTATTTAAGCAGTAGAGAGGGTTGTCTATTAAGAGATCATCTCTACAACCAGTTTATGAATCTATTGCTTAAGAGGATACGATGATGAACTCAATTGACTTAACTCCATTCTATCGTAGCAGTGTTGGCTTTGATCGTCTTGGCAACTTGCTCGATTCAGCACTACGTTCTGATCAAAACGCTGGAGGTTACCCTCCTTACAACATCGAATTAGTTGATGAAAACCATTACGCCGTGACACTCGCGGTGGCTGGCTTTGAAGAAGATGAATTGGATATCCAGGTTGAAGGCGGATTGCTCACTATCAAAGGGCAAAAAGCTGAGGATAACAAAGAGAAAAAACGCGAATTCATCCATCATGGTATAGCCTTCCGTGGCTTTGAACGCAAGTTTAGTTTAGCTGACCATGTTGAGGTGCAAGATGCGCGTTTACATAATGGCCTACTTGAAATTAATCTGGTTAAAATTATTCCAGAAGCGATGAAGCCAAAGCGCATTTCCATTAATACCAGTGCTGTAGGGTCATCTTCCATAGAACACCAGCCTGACAATTGATTTAACACATAGCTTAGAAGCTTGATTAAGAAGAAGCCCGGTCTTATGATCGGGCTTCTTTTTTTCTGTCACAAATCACTTAATCGTTCTTATCTCTGAACGATTTCCAAGCTGATTCAGCGCACAAACAAGGTTGTTAACCCATTCATTGGGTAAGAGCCTGTGTTCCAGCAAATCGCTTGTTTTTTTTGCAGTAATCGGTATCGCTAATCAAATGGTGCTTTCTCAAACACTTGCATGGCCGACCTATATTGCCATTTGGTTAGCCGTTTTGGTCCTGGTGATAGAGGGCGTAAGAGGGTTACGAAAACATCGAAAACGAATGGGGTAGGGGGCTATTTCTATCGTAAGTGGTGGATTCTCGTCCATAGAAAAAATGTGTCTTTAGTGGCATACTATCGCGTTTTTCGTCGCGCAATCCTGCACGGCGTTAATGCAAGAATCAGCTATCTTGCTAAAACAGGAATTGACATGAGCGACCTACCTAACTGCCCCGCCTGCGGTTCAGAATATAGTTACGAAGATGGTTTTGGCCCGATGAAATTGAAATCTGAGTTTGTTAAAAAGGCCTAATCGGGCACAAAATAGATCGATGTTATGAAATTTATTATCCGTTTTTTTCCAGAAATCACGATTAAAAGTCGTAGTGTTCGTCAGCAACAAATTAAGCAACTGAAAAAAAATATCCGGCAAATTGTTAAAGAAATATGTGAGCCCGCTCGGGTGGGCGGATGCTGGGATATGGTGGAAGTGGAGGTGCCGAATGATGCGTCGACTTCTACTCTTACTCAGATCAGTGATGCCTTGACCTGCATTCCGGGGATTCATCACTTTATGGAAGCTAAAGAATACCCCCTGCCAAGTAGATCGCGTATCTGCGAAATTACATTATCTGAATTAGGCGATACTCTAGCTGGCAAGACCTTCGCCGTTCGAGTACAGCGTACAGGAAATCATGATTTTCGCTCGATTGATCTCGAACGAGAAGTCGGTGGCTATTTGCTGGCGCATACTCAATCGGCTGGAGTCAAACTTAAAACACCTGATGTGCAAATCATGCTTCAGGTACACCATGATCGTCTGTTTGTGGTGACACGACGTCGTGAGGGTATGGGCGGGTATCCGCTGGGTACACAAGAAAATGTAGCGACCTTGATATCGGGCGGCTTTGATTCATGCGTAGCGGCTTGGCAGATGTATCAGCGTGGTATTTATACCCACTTTATCTTTTTTCGTTTGGGTGGCGCCGCTCATGAAGAGGGTGTGAAACAGGTTGCTTACTATCTATGGCAACGCTATGGACCTTCTCAGCGGGTCAAGTTTGTGACGGTACCTTTTGAAGGCGTCGTTGAAGATATTCTAACGCATGTTGATGATGGTTTGATGGGCGTTGTTCTGAAACGTGCAATGATTCGCTGTGCTGATCAGGTGGCCTATCGACTGAAAACCTCTGCTTTAGTGACGGGTGAGGCGATCGCTCAAGTCTCTAGCCAAACGATTACGAACTTACAGGTGATTGATCGTGCTACAGAACGGTTGATATTACGTCCCTTAATTACCACCAATAAGCAACAGATTGTCGATCAAGCGAAACAGATTGGAGCGGCTGTTTTTGCTGAAGCCATCCCCGAATATTGTGCAGTGATCAGTAAGCGACCAACAATACGAGCCAAACTCTTCGAGGTTGAAGCGCAAGAGGCAAAACTGTCTGCTAATGTGTTAAACGAGGCCTTGCAAAATGCGGTCTATCAGCCGATCACGGAAGTTCCTAACGACTTAGCATCTCGTCAGGTAGCTAAAGAACTTCTGCCTGAACAACCTAAGCCAGCAAGTGGTGTGGTGGTTTTGGATGTACGACCACCCGATGAGGTTGCCGATAACCCCTTAAGCATTGACAGCATAGAAGTACAGGCGATGCCTTTTTATCGTCTCCATAGTGGCTTTGCTTCGTTAGATCAACAGCGCGAGTATTGGCTTTATTGTGATAAAGGCGTGATGAGCCAGCTTCAAGCTCTTAACTTACGTGATGCTGGCTTCGATAATGTTCGTGTTTGTCCTGCGGATCTGGTGATGACAAAGAGTGATTAATAGGCGTAGCGCAATTTCAACTCTTCAGGGTGAGGGTTCAGATAGACCTGTTGTTCTACAAACGGGTCTTCGAAATCATTTAAATAATGTTTAATAAGCGTGATGGGTACCAGAAGAGGGAGCATACCTTCTCGATATTTGTGAATGGTATCGGTTAACTCTTGTTTCTGTTTACTGCTGAGTTTGTCAGAAAAGAAACCCTGCAGGTGATTTAACACATTTGTATGGCTACGGCGGTTAGCATGATGTTTCAGTGTTTGCATAAACAGAGTGAAGTATTGCTGAGCATCCGCTTCTAGGTCGTCACTAAAGTTGGCAACCATTCGACCCAGTTCACGGTAGTTTTCTTGATGATGAGCCATGAGTAGATATTTATAGCGTGTATGGAACGCCACGATCGCTTTGCGACTTATGCCGATATGCTGAAGTGTTTTCCAGTCATGATAGGCAAATACCCGCGTGATATAGTTTTCTCTTAACACCAGGTCATGCAAACGCCCATCTTCTTCAACCGGAAGGAGCGGGTAGGTGTCCATTAATGCTTTGGCAAAGAGACCCACGCCTGCTTTCTCGCTATAGCCCGTTTTACCATCATAGAGCTTGACGCGCTCCATGCCACAGCTGGGTGACTTTGCGCAGACAATATAACCGCTGATAAAGTCCATGGCTTGCGTCTGCTTTGCTGAGAACTCATTCATTTTTTCGGTGACATCAAAGCTATCGTCGGTGGCTTTTAAGCGAATGTCACCCTCATAGTTGACCAAACGAATGGTTTTACGCGGGGTGCTCATGCCGATAGCGACTTCTGGACAAACAGGGCGGTAGTAGAATACTCGGGAAAGCTCATCCATGCAGTAGCGTGATTGCTTATGTCCACCATCAAAACGTACTTGTTCTCCTAACAGACAGGCACTGATGCCTATCTGTATTTGTTCTGGATTGAATTGTGCCATAAAGGTCTCGCATTATTTAACATATAAAATCAGTTTACATCATTCAGGCGAATAGGGGTAAATCCTGCTGGATTTACACTAGCCGTTGCAGGACAATGAGTGCTTGTTGAGTGATCAGGGTTAGTCAGGGGGTTGCGACTAATCTGCAAGGAGAGTGCGATTTTGAAAAATGTAATTAGTGGTGTGGGTCTGTATACGCCCGTTGACGTCATCAATAATGATGAGCTGGTTGAGTCCTTCAATATATTTGTGGCGGACTTTAATGCGCGACATAGTGCGGCCATCTCCATTGGAGAAATGGAGCCTCTGCAACCGTCATCGACAGCGTTTATTGATAAAGCATCGGGAATTTTAAGTCGTTACGTGATTGATAAGCAAGGCATTCTAGATCCCGAGCGAATGAAGCCCTTTGTCGCACCCAGAACGAATGACGAGATCAGTCTTCAAGCTGAAATAGCGCTCAAGGCCGCGCACCTCGCGCTGGATGAAGCCGGGTTAAAGGGAGAGGATATTGATTGCGTTATTGTTGCTTGCTCCAACATGCAACGTGCTTATCCTGCGATAGCCATCGAAGTTCAACAAGCATTAGGTGCCGGTGGCTTTGCATTTGATATGAACGTGGCGTGCTCTTCCGCAACCTTTGCGTTGCAGATTGCGGATAATACCTTGCAAGCAGGAACGGCCAACCGCGTATTGGTAGTGAATCCAGAAATCTGTTCTGCGCACCTGAATTACCGTGATCGAGACAGTCATTTTATTTTTGGTGATGCCTGTACGGCGATGGTGATTGAAAAAGAGGTCTTGGCAACCTCAGAAAATCAGTTCCGAATTTTGGGCACACGTTTGCAGACCTCTTTTTCTAATAATATCCGCAATAACTTTGGATTTATCACCAAGTGTGAAGATCGGCCTTTTGATGCGCCGGATACCTATTTTGTGCAACAAGGTCGTAAGGTGTTTAAGGAAGTGGTGCCGATGGTGGCAGACTTGATTCTTAAACACTTGGAAGCTCTGCAACTTCCAGCGGTAGAGCTCAAACGATTATGGTTGCATCAGGCTAATATCAACATGAACAGCTTGATTGCGCGGAAGGTATTAGGTCGTGATCCTAGTGACACAGAAGCACCGACCATTCTTCACGAGTATGGAAACACCAGCTCAGCCGCCTCAATTATCGCCTTTCAGCGTTATCGTGATGGCTTGAGTAGTGACGATTTGTGTCTGCTATGTTCGTTTGGTGCGGGTTATTCAGCAGGTTCTGTGTTGTTACGAAAGGTGTAAGTTAGCTTCTTTATTCAGCAGGCGAGTTTTCATCTCAATACCCCAGTAATAGCCTTGTAAACTGCCATCGCTTCGGATAACGCGATGGCAGGGAACAAGAATAGCGATAGGGTTTTTCCCACAGGCGCTTCCTACAGCGCGCACGGCGTTAGGTTTGCCGATCATGTGAGCAACCTCTTGATAGTTTCGCGTTTGACCTGCTGGAATACTTAACAGGGCTTGCCAAACAGACTGCTGAAAGTGAGTGCCGCGTAAATCAATCGGCCCATCAAATGAATAGCTGGG
>SLCQ01000026.1 GCA_007125745.1 Nitrincola sp. | reverse complement strand
GTCCAAGCACTAGTACAACAGATAGAGAAGCTGGGCGGTGCAGCAAAAATATCGGGTGCCGGGAGTATTCGGGGAGATGCTGGGGGGTTGGTGATTGCGTATTTGCCTAAGTCTACCCCTGATAGCTTAAGCTTACCTTCTCAGTCCTATTGGGGCGTTCTAACACAGGAGTCAGCAGGTGCAAAGGCGTTCAGCATTTAAGGTATCCGCTCCGGGAAGTACCATGTTGATGGGAGAACATGCTGTTTTATATGGGCAACCCGCATTGGTTTGCGCACTGGATTCTCGAATCGAAATCACCTTTACACTGCGTAATGACCGGCTTGTGAAGGTTAATAGTGCATTAGCCGAATATCAATCGAGTTTAGATAGGCTAGATCAAGATCCTCGACTCGAATTTGTCATCGCCGCTATTGAAGCCTATCAAGGTCAGTTGCAAACAGGCTTTGAATGTTCAATACATACAACATTTTCTTCTACCATCGGTTTGGGTTCCTCTGCCGCCGTCACGGCAGCGATGGTGAAGGGGTTACAACATCTGGTGGGTGTGGAATCAGACTTGAAAGATGATTTTCGTCAAGGCTTAGCCATCATACATAAGGTACAACAAGGGCGTGGTTCTGGCGCTGATCTTGCCGCAACGTTAAAGGGGGGGGTGATCTGTTTTCAGCCAGAACCTTTGGAGATCAGCTCAGTATCATGTCCTGAAAATATTGTTTTTTCACTGTTTTATTCTGGTTACAAAATGAAAACTCCAGAAGTATTAGCCTGGGTCGAGGAGCAGTGGCGCCATCAGCGAGAATTGCGCTCGGCACTGTATCAGTTAATGGGCAGCACGTGTCGTGCCTCTATGGAGGCGTTGCAACAAACAGATCTTAAAGAGTTTGGTCGGCTGATGAATTGTTATCAAGGGTTGATGGATTCACTGGGGGTGTGTGATGCTACCCTGGCCTCAATGATTTACAGCTTAAGAGATGATGAGCGGGTCTATGGTGCTAAAATTTCAGGATCGGGATTAGGCGATTGTGTCTTAACTCTGGGAACTGAAACGCCTAACCACCTGACTAAATATGCAGGTTTGACCGTTCATCCTGCCAAATCGGGCGTGTTGATTGAAACACTATAATAAAAGAGATGAGGATCGCATGGATAAATCAGCTGTGCTTGCAGATTGGATTTCACCCAGCACCAACCCAGTAACATCGATTGAGCATTTCGCACCCAGCAATATAGCGCTCTGTAAATATTGGGGTAAACGAAATAAGCAACTCAACCTACCAATGAATGCTTCATTATCCGTATCACTTGGACACTTAGGAACACATACACGTATAGTGCCAATTGACTATTGTGCCGATGAAGTGTGGCTAAATGGAGAGCAGCTACTACCCAGTGCTCCTTTTTGTCAGCGAGTATCCTCATTTTTAGACCTGTTCCGGCAACCGGGTAGTTGCTATTTTCGTGTCACGACCCGTAACTCAATACCAACGGCAGCCGGGTTGGCCTCTTCAGCATCAGGATTTGCAGCCTTATCAAAAGCTGTGAATGACAGTTTTGAGTTAAACCTGACCGACGAACAGCTTTCAGTCATAGCAAGATTGGGCAGTGGTAGTGCATGTCGATCTATTTTTAATGGATTTGTTGAATGGCAGATGGGTCAACGTGCCGATGGTTTAGATAGCCATGGTGTATCTGTTGAGCAATGCTGGCCAGGACTCTGTGTAGGCTTGGTAAAGGTTGACGCTTCAGCGAAAAGTATTGACTCACGCAGTGGAATGCAACGGACAGTGGATACTGCTCATTTATATCAAAGTTGGCCGATACAAGCAGCCCATGACCTGGTAAAACTTAAGCAGGCGATTGCAGAGCAAGACTTTACGCTATTGGGACAAACAGCTGAGCATAATGCTTTGTCCATGCATGCAACCATGATCGCTTCTTGGCCTCCATTGGTGTACTGGCAACCGGAGTCTCTGGCAACAATGCAACGTATCTGGAAATTGCGTCAGGAAGGCTTGAATTGCTACTTTACAATGGATGCAGGCCCCAATTTAAAGTTACTTTTTCTAAATGATGAATTAGAAGCATTGATGCGCTACTTTCCAGAGATGGAAGTGATTCAACCGTTTGGAAATGGACGCTAGCCCGATCGGTTTTCCGCTGACACGACATCAGCGGGATACCTATAAGGGCATTGAGTTGTCCTATTGGTTGGTTACTGAACAAGGCCCTTACTGTGTCACGATTTCTGAACAAGAAGCGGTCTTTTTTGTGCGCCAACAGGATTGTGATGCTATTGAGCAGATCCTAAGCAATATCAGTGGCTGGCGCTATCAGGCACTTGACTTGAAAAACCTGCGTAATGAAGCCGTAGCTGCTCTCTACACGAGCAGTTTGAGCACACTGTCGGCGGTTATCGAGCGGTTAAAATCCCGGCAAATCGCTATGATGGAAGAGGATATCCGTCCGGTCGATCGTTATTTAATGGAGCGATTTATATATGCAGGTGCGCAAGTTGTTCAGGATCAGACACGTGTGAAACTGATTCCAGTAGACTATCATCCTTCCTTTACGCTCTTCTCATTTGATATTGAAACCACATTACGTGCCGACCGTATTTTATCGATCGCCTATGAAGCTGGACAGGAATCCAAAGTGCTAATGGTAGGTGAGTATCAGAGTGATGTGAATATTCACTATTGTGCCGATGAAGGGCAATTGCTACAACAGTTCATGGAGGACTTGCAGCGCATAGATCCCGATATTTTGATTGGCTGGAATCTAATCGGATTTGATCTAAAAGTCATGCAAAAGCGAGCTGAAGCCTTAGGCCTGCGTTTAACCTTAGGTCGTGATGCCCAGCCTCTGCATGTGGGACGGTACGGAAACAACCGGTATTATACGCGCCTTGCTGGACGTGTGGTCATAGACGGCATCGATGCCTTAAAAGGTGCTTCTTGGCATTTCGAGCGTTACTCCTTGGAATTCGTTGCACAAGCGCTACTTAAGCGTGGTAAGGCGATAGAATCCGTCGCAGATCGGGGGGAGTCTATTCAACGCATGTATGCTGAAGATCAACAAGCATTGGCTAAGTACAATTTAGAAGATTGTCGCTTGGTGACCGCCATTTTTGCAAAAACAGGTTTAATTGATTACTACATTGAGCGTACCAGGTTAACAGGTTTAGCCATAGATAAGATAGGCGGATCGGCACAAGCCTTTGATAATCTATATTTGCCTAAACTGCATCGTGAAGGTTATGTAGCACCAGAATATGCATCAGGAGAAACGGGTGCACATGTGCCCGGTGGTCATGTGATGAACTCTCAACCGGGACTGTATCGCAATGTGTTAGTGCTGGATTTTAAAAGTCTGTATCCAAGCATTATTCGAACATTTCAAATTGACCCGCTGGGGCTGACGCTCGGACTGGATTCAACATCAATCCAAGCCACCGTTCCGGGCTTTTTGGGTGCCCAATTTGATCGGCATAGGGCTATTTTACCTGAGATTATCGAACGCCTATGGTTAGCGCGTGACCAGGCTAAAGCATCCGGCTATCAAGCAGTTTCTCAAGCCATTAAGATTCAAATGAATGCTTGTTATGGTGTTTTAGGCTCTAACTTGTGTCGCTTTTATGATCAACGTTTGTCAGCTTCTATTACCTTTCGTGGTCAACAAATTTTGACAGAAACAGCAAAGCAGATAGAGG
>SLCQ01000051.1 GCA_007125745.1 Nitrincola sp. | reverse complement strand
CTTCGGTGGTATCAGGGTTGCGTTGATTTAACAGCTGTAACACTTCCCCTTCGGCAATAATGGTCGTGGCATTGGAGATGACTTGCATAATCTCCATTCGGCCAATCTCCACCATAATTTGGAAGGAGCGAGAATATAAGAAATCGCCTACCAAAACGCTCGGCGCATTGCCCCATTTGGCGTTAGCGGTGGCACTGCCTCGACGTAATTCTGAATTATCGACCACATCATCATGCAGTAAAGTTGCCGTATGTATAAATTCGATCACTGCAGCCAGTTGAATATGTTGCTCGCCCTTGTATCCGCAGGCGTTAGCACTTAATAATGCCAGTAATGGTCGTATGCGCTTGCCGCCGCTTTCAACAATGTAATGTCCCATTTTTTCAACCAAAGGGACATTGGAACCTAGGTTGTTCAAAATAAAATCGGTTACGGCATCGAATTGAGGTTCGATAAGTGGGTTAAGCTGATGTGGCTGCATGAATTCGATTGGCTGGAAAATTAATGATGGCTGAATGCTAGGGAGTACAGGTCGTGATGTCAAGAAACGAAGGTCTATATATGCAGGATCTATCAAATAAGGAGCCCGTCCAACGTTGTCGATGGTGTACAGGCGACCCTCTTTATATTGCTTATCATGATCACGAATGGGGTGTTCCGGTTTACGATGATCGCCACCTCTTCGAGATGCTTATTCTTGAAGGTGTTCAAGCCGGGTTAAGTTGGATTACAGTCTTAAAAAAACGACAAGCTTATCGTGAAGCTTTCTATAACTTTGATATTGCAAAGGTCGCGGCAATGACCGATCAGGATGTCGCATTGTTATTAACAAACAAAGGGATTATTCGTAATCGACTGAAAATTAATGCGGCCATCACCAATGCCAAAGCGGTGCTAAGACTACAAGCTGAAGGAATCAGTCTAAGTCACTTTTTATGGAGCTATGTGAACCATCAGCCACAGATACCCCTATCTAGATCCTTTGAAGCGATTCCCACTCAAACAGTTGAGTCTAACGCGATGAGCCGAGCGCTTAAAAAACGAGGCTTTAAATTTGTGGGGCCAACCATCTGTTACGCCTTGATGCAAGCAGTGGGGATGGTGAATGATCATGAGCGGGAGTGTTTTTTAACGGCTACTAAACCGTGCCAATAAAGTGAATAACTGTTGAATAGGAGTTGTGTCTTCTGTATAATTGCGCGCCCTGAGCTTGTCTAAATCACGCTCCCTGTTATAGGGTAAGTTCGCCAGTGTCATATTCATGATCAGCAAGTAGCCCTTAGAAGCAGGTTTCGTTTCTAGTAGCCAGACAAGCGTAACCTGGAGAAAGTTATGTTCGCAGTAATTGTAAGTGGCGGTAAGCAATACCGTGTACAGGAAGGTCAAACTCTAAAGCTAGAAAAGCTAGCGGTAGAGCAAGGCGGTAAAGTGGAATTCGATCGTGTATTGCTCGTTAGCAATGGCGATAACGTCACTGTGGGTGCGCCGGTTGTGGAAGGTGCTAAAGTGTCTGCTGAAGTGGTTAGCCACGGTCGCGGAGACAAAGTTACCATCATCAAATTCCGTCGTCGTAAGCACCACATGAAGCGTCAGGGCCACCGTCAGTGGTTTACTGAAGTTAAGATTACCGGTATCAGTGCATAAGCACGCTGCCGAAAAACGCATAGGAGAGATATAATGGCTCATAAGAAGGCAGGTGGTTCAACGCGTAACGGCCGCGACTCACAGTCTAAGCGTCTAGGTGTTAAGCGTTTCGGTGGTCAAGCTGTTATCGCTGGTAACATCTTGGTTCGTCAGCGCGGCACTAAATTCCACGCTGGTGAAAACGTTGGTCTTGGAAAAGACCACACTCTATTTGCAACAGCAGATGGCGTAGTCAAGTTTGTAGTAAAAGGCCCGCAAAAGCGTCAGTACGTTACCGTCGTACCTGCATAAGCAGTCTTTTACCCGCACACGAAAAAGCTCCGCCCAGCGGGGCTTTTTTTATGTACAGGGATGTACTGTACGCCGCGGGCGCATGGATGCGCAGGAGCGGCGATATACAGGGAGCGTACTGCGAGATGATTTAAAAATTTGAAAGACGCTGTCTTTCGGGAGAGAGAAGATGAAATTTGTCGATGAAGCAACCATTACCGTAGAAGCGGGTAAAGGCGGAAACGGCTGTATGAGCTTTCGGCGTGAAAAATTCATCCCGAAAGGCGGTCCTGATGGTGGTGATGGTGGTGATGGTGGTTCTGTTTGGTTTGAGGCGGATGAAAGTCTCAACACCTTAATTGACTACCGTTTCACGCGCCACTATAAGGCGCAAAATGGTGAAGGTGGTCGTGGTGCTAATTGCACGGGTGCCAAAGGAGAGGACTTGATCCTTAAGGTCCCTGTGGGTACGACGGTTGTTGATGTTGATACAGATGAGGTGTTAGCGGATCTTACCCAAATTGGCCAGCGTGAGAAGATTGCTCAGGGCGGCTTTCATGGTTTGGGAAATACGCGCTACAAGAGCAGTGTAAACCGTGCACCTCGCCAAACCACCAAGGGTTCGCCGGGTGAGTTACGAAACTTGCGGCTTGAGCTGAAGGTGCTGGCGGATGTTGGTTTGCTTGGGTTGCCTAACGCCGGAAAATCGACGTTTATCCGCTCCGTATCCGCGGCAACGCCAAAGGTGGCTGATTATCCCTTTACGACTCTTGTGCCTAATTTAGGTGTGGTTCGAACCGATGCGCATCGTAGCTTTGTGGTGGCTGATATACCGGGCATTATTGAAGGTGCCGCTGAGGGTGCTGGTCTCGGGATTCGTTTCTTAAAGCATCTAGCGCGCAACAGAGTCCTATTGCATCTGGTTGATATGGCTCCTTGGGATGAAACCACGCCAGCGCATGCGGCTCAGGCGGTCGTTAAAGAGTTGACGCGTTTCAGTCAGACGCTTGCTGAGCAACCGCGTTGGTTGGTGTTGAATAAGCTCGATTTGTTGCCTGAAGATGAGCAAGAGAGTGCGTGCCAAGCGGTATTGGATGCTCTTGAATGGCAAGGGCCTGTGTATCGTATATCGGCGCTTAACAAGCAGGGTTTGAAGCCGTTAATACACGATCTACAGCACTTTTTGGATGAACGGGCTGAAGCGGTTGCGTTAGATCCTTCTCTGCTGGAAGAGGAATACAAAACGCGCATGATTATAGATCATGAGGCGCGTGAGAACTTGGCTCGCTTAAAAGAGGAGCAGCGTGCTAAGCGTGAAAGCGATGATTGGGATGATGATTTTGATGATGACGATTATGATGTCGAAGTCGAGTATGTCCGTTAACGGGGAATAGAAAATCATGACAGGGCGTGAGCGATTACAGGGTCAGGGTCGTTGGGTCGTTAAAATTGGCAGTTCACTGTTAACCAATGATGGTCAAGGCTTGGATCAGCAGGCGATTTCCCGCTGGGTTGAGCAACTCGTGCGCTTACGTGAAGCGGGCATTGAAATTATCCTTGTTTCTTCTGGTGCAGTGGCCGAGGGGATGAACCGTTTGGGTTGGAAATCTCGTCCGCATGAGGTGTACCGGCTCCAAGCGGCTGCTGCAGTGGGTCAAATGGGTCTGGTGCAAACCTGGGAGGCCTGTTTTTGGAAGCACGGTGTGCATACGGCTCAGGTGTTACTGACTCACGATGATCTGTCCAACCGAAAGCGTTATCTTAATGCGCGCTCAACGCTCAGAACGTTGATTGAATTGGGCGTGGTTGCAGTGGTGAATGAAAACGATACCGTCGTTACCAGTGAAATTCGTTTTGGTGATAATGATACCTTGGGTGCGCTAGTCGCCAATGCGGTGGAAGCGGATGCATTGATCTTGTTGACGGATCAGCAGGGTTTGTTTACGGCCGATCCCAGGCATGATTCATCTGCACAGTTAATTGTTGAAGCAAGAGCGGAAGATCAGCAGGTGCAGGCGGTGGCTGGTGGTGGTGGTTTGCTGGGGCAGGGTGGCATGATCACTAAGGTGCGTGCGGCGCGCTTGGCGGCACGCTCAGGTGCCGTGACCGTCATTGCCAGTGGTCGTGAGCAAAATGTTCTCAGTCGCCTGTTTGAGGGCGAGAAGCTAGGTACCCTGTTGACGCCAGACAGAGAGCCTGTTGCGGCGCGAAAGCAGTGGATTGCAGGGCATTTGCAAGCACGGGGTTCGCTAGTGGTGGATGCAGGTGCGGTCAAAGCGCTAACGACCAGCGGTAGAAGTTTGTTGCCTGCTGGTGTGATCAGTGTCACGGGTGACTTTTCTCGTGGTGAGATGGTATTAGTGCAAGATGAAGCGGGTGCGGTGATAGCGCGAGGCTTGGTTAATTACGGTGCTGACGATGCGCGTAAAATTATGCGTCACCCGACGCGAGCGATAGAAGGTTTGCTTGGCTTTATTGGAGAAGAAGAGCTAGTTCACCGTGATAATATGGTGTTAGCTTAAGAACTAAAAAAACCGGCTTTAGCCGGTTTTTTTTGGAATAACCTGTGGGTTATGCCATTGCTTTGATTTTTGCAGATAAACGGCTCTTGTGACGCGCAACTTTGTTGGCGTGGAAGATGCCTTTATTCACTGAGCTATCTAAAACGGGTTGAGCCGTTTTGAATGCTTCTTCAGCGGCGGCTTTATCACCAGCAGCGATAGCATTGATAACTTTTTTCAAATAGGTACGCGCCATGGAGCGCAGGCTAGCGTTATGCTGACGACGCTTCTCCGCCTGGCGAGCACGTTTACGGGATCCTGCGGAATTAGCCACAGTCTGGCTCCTTTAAACTTAGGTTGATCAAATTACGGCGGTAGTAGTGCCGAAAAACAGACGCGAAATTATTCCTGCTTACGAGGTGATTGTCAACTGTTTCTCACGAATTCTCACGCGCGTACGCTATGAGCGGCACCTAAAGCACGTTATTATTTGCGCATTCTGCCGTTCAGCGGTGAGAATAACACAAACGGATGGAGTAATGCAGAGTTGGAAGCAATAGAAAAGCGAAAAGGTGGCTTGTTAAGGTCGAGTGGTGTTGTGGGTATCATGACGCTGTTATCACGTGTCTTGGGTTTGGTGCGTGATGTGACTGTGGCGTCGATATTTGGTGCGGGCGGACAGGCCGATGCTTTCTTTGTGGCATTTAAGATACCTAATTTTCTGCGTCGGCTTTTTGCGGAAGGTGCTTTTTCTCAAGCCTTTGTTCCTGTCTTGTCGGAGTATCGATCACAACGCGACCTGAACGCCGTTCAAATTTTAGTGAATCGGGTTGCCGGAACACTGGGTATTACCCTGTTCATGATCACTTTAGTTGCTATGATGGCCGCGCCTGTTTTAGCGGCCATTTTTGCTCCCGGCTTTTATATGGCAGGCGATGAACGGTTTGCGTTGGCATCCGATATGTTGCGTATTACCTTCCCCTATCTGTTGTTGATTTCATTGACCGCTTTTTGCGGTGCGATCTTAAATAGCTATGAACGCTTTGCGGTGCCTGCTTTTACACCTGTGTTGTTGAATCTCTGCTTGATCGGGGCAGCGCTTTGGATTAGTCCGATGATGGACCCTCCTATTATGGGGATGGCTTGGGGCGTGTTTTTAGCGGGTGTCATGCAGTTACTTTTTCAGTTGCCTTTCTTGGCACGTTTGCGCTTGCTTCCTAAGCCAACGCCTGGTTGGCGAGATGAAGGTGTTCAACGCATCATGAAACTGATGGTGCCAGCGTTGTTTGGTGTTTCGGTGGCGCAAATAAATCTACTTCTGGATACAGTGCTAGCATCATTTCTTCAAAATGGCAGTGTGTCGTGGTTGTATTACTCTGACCGCTTGGTTGAGCTTCCCTTGGGTGTATTTGGTATCGCAATAGCAACCGTTATTTTGCCTGCATTGTCGAGAAATCATGCTGAAAAAACGCCTGAACGATTTGCCGCGACGCTAGACTGGGCGTTGCGAATGATTTTATTGATTGGCTTGCCTGCCGCTTTGGCCCTGATCGTGTTGGCTGAGCCGATGATTGCGACTCTTTTTCACTATGGCCAAATGCAAGACCGAGATGTGCTGATGGCAGGAATGAGTTTGAAGGCCTATGCCGTAGGTCTGCTGGCTTTTATGTTGATCAAGGTACTGGCAACAGGTTACTTCTCACGTCAGGATATGAAAACGCCTGTCCGTATTGCCATTTGGGCGATGGTCGCGAACATGCTATTCAATCTGATACTGGTGTGGCCCTTAGATCACGTAGGATTAGCTCTGGCAACGTCGCTGTCGGCTTTTTTGAATGCGGCGATGCTACTTAGTGGCTTACGTAAAGCGGATGTACTGCAATGGCAACCGGGTTGGTCAGGCGTTTGGGTACGTAATCTGCTGGCCAATGCGGCGATGTTGGCCTTTTTACTGTCATTTAAGGGCACCACTGAGGTCTGGTTGCAGATGGGTCTGTGGCAACGCATAGAGCAGATGCTGGTGTTAGTGGTGGGTGGTATTCTTGTTTATGTCTTGGTGCAGGGGTTGATGGGGTTGCGATTAAGGCATTTGCGTGCATGAGGTGCTTTTAGGGCTGATAATCTGGCGTATTTTCGACTATAATGCGCGCTTTTCATCACAACTTAAGACGCTGGTATGGAACTGATCCGAGGCTTACACAATCTGCGTGACAAACACCGAGGCTGTGTCGCCACCATCGGTAACTTTGATGGTGTGCACTTGGGCCATCAGAAGGTGCTCGATCAAGTTAAATCCAAAGCCGCAGAATTAGGTCTACCCAGTGTGGTGATTATTTTTGAACCACAGCCACGTGAGTTTTTTGCCGGTAGCGAAGCACCACCAAGACTCACCCGCTTTGACGAAAAAGTGAGGTTGTTACGTGATGAAGGGATCGACAGGGTTGTCTGTCTAACCTTTAACGCTCGCTTACGAGGGATGTCAGCACAAGCCTTTATCGAAGAGTTATTATTGAATGGCTTACATGTACGTCATTTTGTTGTTGGGGATGATTTTCGATTTGGCTGTGATAGAACAGGTGATTATGCGATGCTCGAAACGGCCGGCAAAACCCATGGTTTTAGCGTAGAGCATACACACACCTATGAGATTCAGGATCAGCGTGTCAGTAGTACACGGATTCGTGAAACCTTGATGCGTGGTGACATTGAGCTTTCTACAACCCTGTTAGGTCGCCCCTACTGCGTTACTGGCAGAGTGCAACATGGTAACAAGTTGGGTCGTCAATTAGGCGTTCCGACTGCCAACGTGCGGATGCATCGGTTTCGTTGCCCGCTCCAAGGTGTGTATACCGTCATGGCACGCTTCAATGGGCATGAGGTTCGTGGTATCAGTAATGTCGGTGTCAGACCCACCGTGAATGGTCGTTTGCCCGTACTTGAAGTGCATCTGTTTGACTGGCATGAAGAGATCTATGGCCAATTGATGCAGGTAGAGTTTTTACATTTTTTACGACCTGAAAAGCGTTTTGATGGCTTAGACGCGTTAACCAAACAAATTTATTTAGATATTGAGACTGCTCAGCGCTGGTTTGCTCAAGCGCGTAAGTCGCATTCACAAGCGGAAGTTAATTGATATGACCGATTACAAATCTACCTTGAACCTGCCGGAAACTGAATTTCCAATGCGCGGGAACCTGCCTGCACGTGAACCTGCTCGACTGGCACGCTGGGCAGAAATTGATCTTTATGCATGCTTACGTGAAGAGGGTCGGGGTCGCCGTAAGTTTGTGTTGCACGACGGCCCTCCCTACGCAAACGGAAGCATCCACATTGGTCATGCAGTGAATAAAGTGATCAAGGATATGATCGTTAAGTCAAAGACCTTAAGTGGCTATGATGCGCCCTATATTCCAGGCTGGGACTGCCATGGTTTGCCCATCGAACATAAGGTGGAAACCACGATAGGTCGTGCCGGAGACAAAGTTCCTTACCGTGAATTTCGTCAACATTGCCGTGACTACGCGCAAAAGCAGATCGAAGGCCAGAAAGCGGACTTTATTCGTTTAGGCGTCATTGGTGATTGGGATCAACCCTACTTAACCATGAATGCTGAGACTGAAGCGAATATCGTACGCTCACTGGGTCGCATCATTGAAAATGGCCACTTAGTGAAAGGCTATAAGCCTGTTTACTGGAGTGTGGTGGGTCAATCGGCCTTGGCTGAAGCGGAAGTCGAGTATCAAGAAAAAACCTCGACGGCGATCGATGTGCGCTTTAGTGTGGTAAATACCGACGCTGTCCTGCAGTTATTTGGTACCGATGCAGGTTATGGCCCGGTCTCTATTGTTATCTGGACCACAACTCCTTGGACCATTCCAGCTAACCAAGCCGTTTCCTTGAATGCTGAACTAGACTATGCACTTGTGGAAACGGCGGTTAATCAGGGTAAAGAGCGTCTCATTCTGGCGGCCGACATGGTGGATGACATCATGGCGCGTTGGGGTATTCAGCAGTTTGCAGTGATTGCTCGTTGTTCCGGTAAGTTGTTGGAGGGACAACTCTTAGAGCATCCGATTTATGATCGCCAAGTGCCGGTGATTTTGGGTGATCATGTCACTACTGAAGCGGGTACCGGTGCGGTGCACACGGCTCCTGATCACGGTATGGAAGACTTTGTAGTGGGCCAGGCCTATGGCTTAGGAACATTGAATCTGGTTCAAGCTAACGGTACCTATAGTGATGCGGCCGGTGAACTTGCTGGCGTGCATGTCTACAAAGCGGATGATCCAGTCTGTGATGCACTTGAGCGTGAACAGAAACTGGTGCACCTGAAAAAATTCCAGCACAGCTATCCGCACTGCTGGCGAACCAAAACGCCACTGATCTATCGTGCGACTCCACAATGGTTTGTGTCGATGGATGATAAAAACCTGCGTGCTGATGCCTTAGAAGCGATTAAAGGCGTGCAGTGGTTCCCAGGTTGGGGGCAAGCGCGTATTGAAGCGATGTTTGAACAAAGCCCAGACTGGTGTGTTTCGCGTCAGCGTACTTGGGGTGTCCCCATCACGCTATTTACTCATAAACAAACCGGTGATTTGCACCCGCGCACTCAAGAACTGATCGAAGCGGTTGCACAGCGCATCGAAAAAGAGGGTATTGATGCATGGTTTGAACTGGATGCGGCTGAGTTGCTAGGAGATGAAGCGGCTGATTACGACAAAGTCACCGATACCCTAGATGTTTGGTTTGATTCAGGTACCACTCACCATTCTGTTCTTAGAACACGCGAAGAACTTCAGTTCCCCGCAGATATGTACCTTGAAGGCTCTGACCAGCATCGTGGTTGGTTCCAGTCATCTCTGAAAACATCGATTGCCATTAATGGCGTGGCGCCTTACAAACAGGTGCTAACCCACGGTTTTGTTGTGGATGAGAAAGGCTACAAAATGTCCAAGTCATTGGGCAACGTCATTGCTCCACAAGAAGTGACTGACAGTATGGGTGCCGATATTCTGCGCTTGTGGGTAGCCGCTACTGACTATTCTGGAGAAATGGCGGTATCTAAGCAGATTCTTCAGCGCACAGCGGATTCTTACCGTCGTATTCGTAATACGTCACGCTTCCTGTTAGCCAACTTAAATGGTTTTGACCCGGCAACGGATTTGGTTGATCCTGAGAAGATGCTGACCTTGGATCGTTGGGCGGTGGATGCGACCTGGCGTCTACAGCAAAAAATTGTTGCCGCTTATGATGATTATCGTTTCTTGGATGTTTACCAGGCAGTGCACAACTTCTGTGTGCATGAGCTGGGCGGCTTCTATCTGGATATCATCAAAGATCGTCAGTACACCACCCAAGTGGATAGCCTGGCGCGTCGTTCCTGCCAAACAGCGCTATATCATATTGCTGAAGCTCTAACGCGCTGGATCGCTCCTATCTTGAGCTTTACGGCGGAAGAGATCTACGAAGTGCTACCCGGTAGTCGCCGTGAAAGCGTCCTATTGAGTACCTGGTATGAAGGATTGTTTACGCTGTCTTCAGACGATGCACTAGGGGATCACTACTGGCGTCGTGTGATGGCGGTAAAAGATGCAGTGAATAAGTGTCTTGAAGATGCGCGTAACGAAAAACTGGTGAAAGCATCCCTTGCGGCTGAACTGACTCTCTATGTTGATGAAAGCCTGCAGGCAGATCTGGAAAAACTAGGTAATGAACTACGCTTTGTTCTAATTACCTCAGCAGTCACCTTAAAGCCCCTGTCCGAAGGTGATCAGGCGCGTACAACCCCGTTGGATGGGTTGAAAGTGTCGGTAACATCTTCAGAGCATCCAAAGTGTGCACGTTGCTGGCATCATCGCGAAGATGTTGGTCAACATGAGGCGCATCCGGAGCTTTGTGGTCGTTGTGTCGATAACGTGACAGGTGAAGGTGAACAGCGATATTATGCCTAGGCATGATGATGTATCGAAACCTGAAAGCGAGAAATTAGTCGCTGGTTTTGGTGTGCCTGCCCAAGCAGGCGCATTGAAATGGTTATGGGTAACGCTCTGTGTCATTGTTTTGGATCTAGGGAGCAAAAGTCTTGCTTCTGCCCTCTTGACCTATGCACTTCCCGTGCCGGTGTTACCTTTTTTTGATTTAACCCTGTTACACAATCCCGGTGCGGCTTTTAGTTTTTTGGCTAGCGCTGGTGGTTGGCAACGCTGGTTTTTTGCTACGGTCGCGATAGGCGTTTGTGTGGTGCTTTTGCAATGGTTAAGAACCACGTTAGCATCACAATGGTATATGCGATTAGCATTAACCTTCATTATGGGTGGTGCTCTAGGTAATCTTTATGATCGTATCATCCATGGATATGTTGTGGACTTTATCTCGATCCATTATGCTGGATGGTACTTTCCAGCGTTTAACCTGGCGGATGCCGCCATTACGATCGGTGCCGCTATTTTAATCATTGACATGATTTTTATATCAGGTCGTCAATCCCGTTCATTAACATCCAATGAGGAAAAACCATGAGTGACATTACAGTCGGTGAAGGCACAAAAGTCACAATGCATTTTGCGCTGAAGTTGGAAAATGGACAAATCATCGATTCAAACTTTGAAGCAACGCCTGCAAAGTTTGTGTTTGGTGATGGCAATATTCCGGAAGGGTTTGAACAAGCTCTATCGGGACTCAAATCAGGCGATCATCTGGACTTAACCATTGCACCAGAGCGTGGTTTTGGCATGCATAATCCTACCAATATCCAAGTGATGCCGCGTAGTCAATTTAAAGATATGGAGTTGGAACCCGGTTTAGTGGTTTCCTTCCAAGAACCCGGAGGCGCCGTTCCAGGGGTGATACAGGAGTTCAATGATGAAAAAGTCACAGTCGACTTTAATCATCCCTTAGCGGGTAAAACCATTTTATTTGAAGTTGAGATTCTAGAGGTTCAGCCGATTGTCATGGCTTAAGGGCTGATTAGCAAACCCGCTACTTGACCTTTAACTCACCTCTGACTAATCTTTAAAACTGCCAAGGATTGGCTAAACTGATTCAACGTACCAAGAACGTACCAAGGAAGGAGCGTTATATGATTTCGTCTAACACGAATGGTTCATTTTACAAGCAGTGTGGTATCGGCTTACCCGAAGTGATGATCACACTGCTTCTTCTCTCAAGCGGAAGCTTGGTGCTTACCCAACTCCAATTACGTAATATGCATGCGGCTTATGAAAGCCACCAAGCATCGCGTCATGCTTTACGTCAGGGAGAGGTGATTGAAAGCCTGTGGCAACAGCGATGCTATTTGGCCGGGTTAAGTAATGCTGAACGACACTCCTTTTTAAAAAAGCGCTATCCCACCCTCTTTGGTGATGACGAGCAGACGGTTATGTCACCCAGTCAAGCTTGGCAACACCATCGTCCAATGCATGTAGATTGCTAACATGAAACAACAGGGTTTTACGTTAACGGAGTTAATGGTTGCCTTAGTGATTAGCTCTATCCTGCTGTTAGGCATCTCAACCTTCTTAATTGCTAGTCAGAAGAGCTGGCAGACCCAACTTCGGCTGACCTCATCACAAGAAATTGAGCGCTTTGTGGTTCAACATCTGAGACGCGCGATACGTCAGGCCTCTGGTGTCGATAGCCAGAGTGATGAGGAAACGCTGATACTTGAATATCACGCGCAAGAAGGAAGCAGAAATTGCCTAGGTCAATTACAGGAAGCTGGCAGTGTCTACACCGATCGTTTTCATGTCAGTGGAGATCAGCTGCGATGCAATGGTGTTAGTTTGATCAGTGGCGTAGCGCAGATAAGGTTTACCTATGGCATGGATCAGAATTCTGATGGGCGGCTTGATCCTTCAGAGTTTCGTGCCATGCCGGATGATTGTTGCCCCGTTAAAGCGGTCACTTTTTTACTTTCACTATCAGGGATTAATGAAGCGCAACAGCCTCTGACCTACAGCGCCTCATTAAGGCGCAAGTGACAGAGGAACTCGAAAAATAAGATACAGGGAGGTATCGATGCAAACACCGTCTCAAGATCAAGGTAATACCTTGATCATCACACTCATTTTTCTATCCGTTGTGGCATTACTCACATTCAGTGCAACGGTAAACTCACAATTACAACAGCGCATGAGTCATCAATTTCAGCTTAAAATGCTGGCTGATCAAGCGGCAGATGCAGGTGTAGTCGCGTTTTATGAGTGGCTAACTGCAGAAGATGATCATTGGTCAGCCAGTAGTTGGCCAACGGGAGAGTGGGTCGATCTGGATACACAAAGCTACTTTTACATCCCGGAAGAAGGGCTTATCTGGCAAGAAAACAGAGTGATCTTAAATGTTGATGGCGCCATCATTCAAGAATCAGGTGCTTTAAGTGAAACGAACCTTCGCGTGAGCTTTTACCGTTTTCCCGAATCGGGTCGCATTATTCTAGAGCACTGGATGGAGCTACAGTGATGCTCACTCAGCAGGCCCAACAAGGGCTCAGTTTACTTGAATTGATGGTGGCAATCGCTATTTTAGTCATCTTTGCCACCATCGCTGTTCCTTCGTTTTCAGCGCTGGTGGACAGAACTCGTCAAGAAACCGCTGTCGAAGCGATAAGAACACATTTGGCGTTAGCGCGAATAGAATCCGTGACTCGACAAGAGTGGATTACTGTATGTCGTAGTGAAGACTTACAAACCTGTATGGGTGATAGTTTATCAGGTGCAACTGAGTGGCCTGGGATGATTCTGTTTATTGATCGAGCACAACAGCGCATACCCGCCGAACCTGAGGATATCATTCGTGTACTCAACTTTAACGCAACTGTCACGGTTAACTGGAACCGAGGTGACAGCCTCACCTACCAACCCGATGGAACGGTCACAGGCTTCTCCAATGGAACCTTCAGTATCACGGCCAGTAATCCAGAGAAGGAGCATCGCTTGATCTTGGCCTTATCAGGAAGGGTAAGAGAGGAGAGTAATGAATAGAAAAAGCCTCGTTGATTAGAGCACAGAACT
>SLCQ01000090.1 GCA_007125745.1 Nitrincola sp. | reverse complement strand
TGAATCAAAAACAACCAAACAAATATAATACAACTAAATCAATAGTTTATATATGTCAATACTCATAGAGCGCTCATTCCATTGACTTGAATCAATAAAATATTGTCAAGCACTTTGGTTGTGCAAAAGTATTAAAATATGTCTTGATTTTTGCGCTAGATTAGCGCTAGGAAGGAATAATTTGCCACATGAATCACACTATCGAACAACCCAAGAGCACAATGTCTAATCGGGTAGTTCGATCTCAATATGTGACACAGGGCGGCAACAGCAGGTTAAGATTTCACCATCCTTAAGATCCACCAACGCGTCTTGGACAGGCTCAACTGACCCATCCAGAAGACGCACCTTGCAGGTACCACAATAGCCACCACGACAATTATAGGGCGCTGGAATCGATTGTGCTTCTAATGAATCCAATAATGAAAATTCATACTGATAATAGAACGTATGAAAGTTATTTACTTTGATTCGAGGTATACCCGACATAGTTTTCCTTACAAATCGAATCCATCAAAGTCTTCTGTTTCAACATCATTGTCAATTTGCCCCACTAGATAGGAGCTAATTTCAGATTCTTGTGGTGCCACTTGTACGTTATCGCTAATCAACCAGGCATTCATCCAGGGTAACGGATTCTGTCTTGGAGGGAACATCTCTTCCAGTCCCAGCGCTTTCATACGCACATTGGTGATATATTCGACATAATCTCCCAAGATGCGCGCATTCAAGCCGATCATCGACCCCTGACTGAACAGGTAGACAGCCCAGTCTTTTTCTTGTTGAGCCGCCTCACGAAAAATTTCAATGACGTCATCACGACATTCGACAGCAATCTGCTTAAAGTCAGGATCGTCCTTACCCGAGGCAAGAATATTTAACATTTGCTGAGTGCCGGTGAGGTGCAAGGCTTCGTCACGTGCAATTAAGCGAATGATTTTAGCGTTTCCTTCCATAATGGCACGCTCAGCGAATGCAAACGAACAGGCAAAGCTGACATAAAAGCGAATGGCTTCGAGTACATTCACTGAAACAAGCGTTAAGTACAGTTTTTTCTTAAGATTATAGAGTGTCGCATCAAGCTCACGCCCATCTACAACCTTTTTACCTGCTCCATACAGTGAGTAGACGGTCACTAATTCAATAAACTCATCGTATAAGCGTGTCACAGCCTCAGCACGACGCACTATTTCAGGGTTAGTGACAATTTCATCAAACACTTTGGAAGGTTCGGTAATGATATTGCGAATAATGTGAGTGTAAGAGCGACTATGAATTGTTTCACTAAACGCCCAAGTCTCAAACCAGGTTTCCAGTTCTGGTAAGGACACCACGGGCAAGAATGCAATATTGGGTGAGCGACCTTGTACCGAATCTAATAAGGTTTGATACTTCAGGTTACTTAAAAAGATATGCTTTTCATGTTCAGGCATATCTGCAAAATCTTTACGATCTTTGGTCAGATCTACCTCTTCTGGCCGCCAGAAAAAAGACAATTGCTTTTCTATCAACTTTTCAAAAATAGGATATTTTTGGCGATCATATCGAGCCACGTTAACACTACGACCAAAAAACATAGGTTCACGCGTTGCATCGTGATCACTGGTACTAAACGTTGAATAGGACATATAGGTTACTCTATGTTAAAGCTTGCAGGCACCGCCTTCACAGCCACCATCATCTTGTTGATCGGATGCGCCATCACGCGTGTTATGGTAATACAGCGTCTTAAGGCCATATTTATACGCCGTTAACAGATCTTTCATCAACTGTTTCATGGGCACTTTGTCACCTGGGAAGCGAGTCGGATCATAATTCGTATTTGCTGAAATAGCCTGATCGACAAACTTTTGCATGATGCCCACTAATTGCAGGTAGCCTTCGTTACTAGGAATATCCCACAGCAACTCATATTGCTGGCGTAGCTCAAGATACTCAGGCACTACTTGCTTCATCACGCCATCTTTACTCGATTTGATAGATACATAGCCACGAGGTGGCTCAATACCGTTTGTCGAGTTCGTGATCTGGGAAGAAGTTTCACAAGGCATAAGCGCCGAAAGAGTCGAGTTACGCAAACCAAACTCTCTGATATCTTCTCGCAAGGTTTCCCAAAAATAGTGCAATGGCTCTTCGCAGTAGTTATCAACATCACGCTTATAGGTATCGATAGGCAGGATACCTTTTGCATAAGTTGTTTCATTAAACTTTGGACAAGCACCTAGCTCTTTTGCCAACTGATTAGACGCTTTGAGCAAGAAATACTGCATCGCCTCAAACGTTCTGTGTACCAAACCATTCGCTGAACCATCTGAATAACGAACACCATTCTTGGCGAGATAGTAGGCCAGGTTCGTCACACCAACACCCAAAGTGCGACGATTAATTGTCGCCTGCAGTGCCGCTGGAATGGGGTAGTCTTGATAGTCTAATAAGCTGTCCAGTGCACGAACAATTAACTCAGCCAACTCTTCCAGCTCATCCAGACTTTCCAAGGCTCCTAAGTTAAAGGCTGACAAGGTGCAGAGTGCAATTTCACCTTCTGCATCGTTTACATCATTCAGTGGCTTGGTTGGCAGGGCAATTTCCAAACATAGATTCGACTGACGCACGGGAGCAACTGCAGGGTCAAACGGACTATGCGTGTTGCAGTGATCCACGTTTTGAATATAGATACGTCCAGTTGAAGCGCGCTCAGCGGCCAATATACCAAAGAGTTCGACCGCTTTAATGGTGTGTTTGCGAATACCCTCTTGCTGTTCGTACATAACATACAGGCGCTCAAATTCATCTTGATCCGCAAAGAAAGCCTCATATAACCCCGGCACATCATGGGGGCTAAACAAGGTAATATTTTCACCATTGATCAAACGCTGATACATTAATTTGTTGATCTGTACGCCATAGTCCAGATGACGCACACGGTTTTCGTCAACACCACGGTTGTTTTTGAGAACCAATAATGACTCAACTTCAAGGTGCCAGATAGGGTAAAACAGCGTGGCCGCACCACCGCGAACACCACCTTGTGAGCAAGATTTGACCGCCGTTTGAAAGTGTTTATAGAAAGGAATACAACCCGTATGGAAAGCTTCGCCATTACGTATTGGGCTACCCAATGCACGAATACGACCCGCATTAATACCAATACCAGCACGTTGCGATACATACTTAACAATAGCAGCCGCCGTTGCATTGATAGAGTCCAAACTGTCATCGGATTCAATCAACACACATGAGCTGAACTGGCGTGTCGGTGTACGCACCCCTGCCATAATCGGAGTAGGTAAAGAGAGTTTAAACAACGAGGTTGCGTCGTAAAAACGCTTTACAAAATCTAAGCGAGTATCCTTGGGGTAGCTGGCAAATAAACACGCCGAAACCAACATATACAGCAACTGAGGTGATTCATACACCTGACCTGTAACCCGGTTTTGTACCAGATACTTCCCTTCTAACTGTTTAACCGCGGCATAGCTGAAGTTCATATCCCGTTGATGATCAATATGAGCATTCAATTGGTCGAACTCTTCTTTCGTATAGTCTTCCAGTAAATGTTTATCGTAGCGCTTTTCAGCAACCATACGCGTTACATGCTCAAAGAGGTCGGGAGCCTCAAAACATCCGAACGCACGCTTGCGTAGGTGAAAAATCGCCAAGCGGGCTGCTAAGTACTGGTAATCAGGTGCTTCTTCCGAAATAAGGTCGGCCGCTGACTTGATCAAGGTTTCATGGATATCAGATGTTTTGATACCTTCATAAAATTGCAAATGTGCACTTAACTCGACCTGTGATACGGAAACATTTTGTAGACCCTCTGCGGCCCATATGATGACGCGGTGAATCTTTTCCAAGTCTATAGGCTCTTGGCGTCCATTACGTTTGGTTACCATCAGATTTTTCTGCATAACACCGCTCTTCCGTATATCAAATATTTAAAGAATTAACAGACTAAACAGTTGATCAGTTTTTAGCCTGAAAACACAATATATAGTGTGCGCAATTAAAGATGACACCAAATATAGTTATTTTGAAAACAATTTCAACTCTTGATTTTGTGCTGTTTGAGGTGTAGTGATGTCATAAAACGGCCTGAAACAGGCGTCTTATTGGGCTTCAAGTTCACTTGAGCACTGTTTCAGTATCCAAAAGATTATCGTGATTTTTATTCATTCTAATCTCAAACCGCTTGCATAAGCTTTGATCTGGATCGTCATAGTTAAAAATTCACTAATACAGTGCGCTTACTGCACCACAATATAACAATTAATACAAAAGTCTAAATTAAATAATTGACTATTAATATCAGTTAATTAGGTGCATTAATAGGTAAACCCCCGTAGTTTTTAAATTGTCAACAACAACAAAATCTCCCAAATTTAGGGCATAAACAGTAAGATGTGTCACATTTTTGTGCCTTTGTATCAATTTAAAGGAAATTATCATGCCATATGTACATGACACATTAGTTCGACTGCAGAAAAGCAGTCCTGCCCAAACAGAGTTTTATCAGGCGGCTGAAGAGGTCCTTGATTCAATCCGCCCATTACTCGACAAGGACAAGCACTACCGCGAGCAAGGAATTATCGAGCGCCTAGTTGAACCAGAGAGACAAATATTCTTTAGAGTGGTTTGGCATGATGACCAAGGAAAGGTACAAGTTAACAAAGGTTACCGGGTTCAATTCAACTCTGCGTTAGGCCCTTATAAAGGCGGCTTACGCTTCCATCATAGTGTGAATGCAGGGATTATTAAGTTCTTGGGCTTTGAACAAATCTTTAAGAATGCGTTAACTGGCTTAGCCATCGGTGGCGGTAAAGGTGGATCAGACTTTAACCCTAAAGGTCGTTCAGATATGGAAGTGATGCGCTTTTGCCAAGCCTATATGACTGAGTTACACCGCCACATTGGCGATACAATTGATGTACCTGCTGGTGATATTGGTGTTGGAGCGCGCGAGATTGGTTATATGTTTGGCCAATACAAACGACTGACAAGAAGCTACGAGGGAGTACTGACCGGCAAAGGACTTAACTGGGGTGGATCTTTAGCTCGAAAGGAAGCAACTGGATACGGTGCAGTATATTTCGCTGAAAACATGCTTCAGGATCGTGGTGACTCGCTAAAAAATAAAGTTTGCCTTGTTTCAGGGGCAGGAAATGTAGCGATCTATACTATTGAAAAGCTTTATGAACTAGGTGCTTTACCCGTCAGCTGTTCAGATTCTCAAGGTACTCTGTATCATGAACAAGGAATCGACCTTGGCCTGCTAAAAGAGATTAAAGAACAACGACGTGGTGCGTTAAAGGAATATTTAGATACCCACCCAGGTGCACACTATACTCCAGTTGAAGAGTATCCTGCCGATGGGCATGCCGTTTGGCGCTTGCCTGCACAGGCAGCCTTCCCTAGCGCCACTCAAAATGAGTTAACAGAAGCAGACGCCAAGGCATTGTTGGGTAATGGTGTGATCTGTATCAGTGAAGGTGCCAATATGCCCTCAACCGCTAGCGCCGTTGACCTGTTTTTGGAAGCTGGTATCTGTTATGGTCCAGGCAAAGCCGCTAATGCAGGTGGTGTCGCAACTAGCCAATTAGAAATGGCTCAAAATGCGGGTATGACACAGTGGGCCTTTGAAGAGGTAGATAATCGTTTAAAAGATATTATGCAAGGAATCTTCACCCGGAGTAGCGAAACCGCTAAAGAGTTCAACCAGCCAAGTAACCTTGTTCTAGGTGCGAATATTGCTGGATTCCGCAAGGTAGCTGATGCGATGATTGATCAAGGCCTTGTATAGCAGATTGAACGTCAAAAAAAGCGCCTAAGCGCTTTTTTTGACTGCCTGCCATTACGAGTGGTTAGCTTGATCTCTTAAGACAAATTTCTGAATTTTGCCCGTCGATGTTTTGGGTAGATCACAGAAAACGACTTTCTTAGGAATTTTAAAGCGAGCCATGTTATCTCGACAGAATTGAATAATATCTTCTTCTGTCACATCACCTTGAGCCGATGTCTTAATGGTGACAAATGCACAGGGCACTTCGCCCCACTTTTCATCTGTCATGGCAACAACGGCCGCTTCATTAACAGCTGGGTGGCGATACAATACATCCTCAACTTCAATGGAGGAAATATTTTCACCGCCAGAAATAATAATATCCTTCGAGCGGTCTTTTATTTCAATGTAGCCATCTGAGTGCCACACGGCTAGATCGCCTGAATGGAACCACCCCCCTTCAAAGGACGCATCTGTCGTAGTTGGATTTTTCAGATACCCCTTCATGACTAGGTTACCTCGCATGAAGATTTCACCCAGCGTCTTTCCATCTTTGGCTACAGGTTCCAGTGTTTCTGGATTGGCGACCATCAAACCTTCTAACATGGGCGCTCTTACACCCTGACGAGACTTCAAGCGCGCTTTTTCTTCAGCCGATTTATCATCCCACTCATCATGCCACGCACAGACGACGCTAGGCCCATAGGTTTCTGTTAAACCATACACATGAGTGACCTTAAAGCCCATTCGCTCCATACCCTCAATTACTGCGGCAGGAGGAGCAGCGCCCGCTGTCATCACTTTCACTTCATGATCAATACCTGCTTTGAGTTGATCATCCGCATTGTTCAACATATTCAGAACAATCGGTGCACCACAGAAGTGGTTCACGTTTTCCTGCTTGATCAGCTCATAAATCTTATCGGCACGCACATGACGCAAACAAACACTGACGCCCACTGAGGCGGCGATCGCCCAAGGGAAACACCAGCCGTTACAATGAAACATGGGTAAGGTCCACAAATAGACGGGATGATGTCCCATATCCCAAGAAACGATATTGCTCATGGCGTTGAGATAGGCACCACGATGATGATAAACCACTCCTTTGGGATCACCTGTTGTGCCTGATGTATAATTGAGCGTAATGGCATCCCATTCACTTTGCGGAAGTTCCCAAGCAAAAGTGTCGTCGCCTTCAGCAAGAAACGCCTCGTAATCCATGACTCCGATCAGCTCTCCACCTTCATAGCTAGGGTCATCAATATCGATTACAAGCGGCTTGTGCGCCATCATGCGAACCGCTCGCTGAATGACTTCAGAAAACTCACGATCGACAATCACGACTTTAGCTTCGCCATGTTGGAGAATAAACGCGATAGCCTCAGCATCAAGGCGGATATTTAATGCATTTAAAACCGCCCCAATCATTGGAACACCAAAATGTGCCTCAAACACCTCTGGTAAATTGGGTGCCATGACAGCTACGGTATCTCCCTTACCAACACCGCGTTTAGATAAGGCACTCGCTAACTGCTGACAGCGGCGATAGGTTTCTGACCATGTACGCCTGACACCACCTTCATGTACGACAGCTGTTCGATTAGGAAAAACATCAGCAGCACGAGATATAAAGCTCAAGGGGCTAAGCGGAACATAGTTTGCAGGATTTTGATCTAAGCCCAAGGTATAGGGATTATGATTTGACTTTGTCATGTTATTCTCCAGTATTGTCCCTGACATTATGTGTAATAATACGTACTTTCCCTTATTACACAAGCAGACTAAAGGCAAAAACCAACAACTCGTGCACATACAATAAGGAAAAAAACTTGCATGAATGACTGGCAACAAACATCAAAGCAACCTTTACCTGAAAAGCAATCTCAGCAAGAAGCAGATAGATATCGATTACTGGCTGAACAATCAACTGATTTGATCTCTCGCCATACTGCTTCACCTGAATGGGTTTTTATTGATGTCAATCCAGCCATTGAACCCTTGCTAGGCTATCGCGCTGAGGAAATTATCGGGACATCGGGTTACGCACTTTTTCATCCAGAGGATGCTGATAACTTAAAAAATCGAACCGGTTCAGTTCGGTATCGTGATGGTTTGTACACCAACGTTTACCGTTATCGTCATAAACTAGGTCACTATATTTGGTTTGAAACCACTAGCCGTACCATCCGCGATGAACAAGGCACACCCATCGAAGTGATCTGCGTATCTCGTGATGTCACTGAACGTGAAAAAGCGCTTCAGGCTACACGCCGTTTAGCCAAGGTGGTTGAGGCATCTTCAGATATGATTCTGTTCTGCCAACATTCCAATTTAAGCTTCACTTATCAGAACGAATCAGCTCAGCGAACACTCAATACATCATTAGTAGCGCCGAAACAGCATTTGCCTGACCTTTTTGAAAGCTCACTATTTGAAGAAGCGGTGATGCCTGCCCTTCAATACGCATCTATTCATGGTTCATGGCATGGCGCCATCTCAATGCAACTGGATCACCCTAGTGAGCGCGTGGCCGAACTTCGTGAAGTGATTGCGCACCGAGATAGAAACAACCGACAACGTGTCGATTATTACACACTGATTGGAAGGGACGTCACCAACCGTAAACTTGCCGAGCAACAATACAAGCGACATCAAAATGAGATAGCACATATGTCAAGGTTACTGTCAGTCGGTGAAATGGCAACCGAGTTGGCGCATGAGATTAACCAACCGCTGGCTACCATACTGAATTATAGCAATGGCACGTCAAGACAGATTGAAGAACACCAGATTGAAGATATTACCAAGACTAAGCGTGCCTTCGAGTTGATTTCAAAGCAGGCCCATCGCGCCGCTGAGATTATTCGACGTATTCGCCGCTTCGTCCAACGAACTGAGGTTCAGTACTCTCCGCTTGATATTAATGACTGTTGCCAAGAAGTGGTGACTTTTTTAACTCAAGAAGCACGAGATCAACAGATCAAATTCGAATTTGATTTGGCACCGAACTTACCTTGCGTTTATGGTGATAGAGTCCAAGTTGAACAAGTGTTGTTAAACTTGTTCAAAAATGCCATTGAAGCTTATGCTAGCCAATCATCTACCAGTGCTTTAATTCGCATAAAAAGCCAGCTTCAGAACCAACAAGTGACCGTCGCCGTATACGATCAAGCAGGTGGCATAGAACCCGATATGATGGCGCAACTTTTTGAACCCTTTTATACCAGCAAGCCCAATGGATTGGGTATGGGCTTATCCATTTCACGCTCATTAATTGAAAGCCATGGCGGTCAATTATGGGCTGAAAGCGATGGAAAAACACACACTCAATTCACTTTCAAACTACCCCTGAGAAAAGCACATGAATAATGAAAACAAACGTGTATACCTAGTGGATGACGATACAGACTTCCGAGAATCAATGCAGTGGCTACTGAGCTCCGAAGGGTATGATGTTGTATGCGCTAGCTCAGCGTCTGAATTTTTAGAGAATTACCAAGGTGAACTAGGATGCCTGCTACTAGATGTAAGAATGCCCGGTATGAATGGCTTGGCGTTACAGCAGATATTGCAAGATAAAGAGATTCCGCTTCCAACCATTTTGATCAGTGGCCATGGCGACATACCCATGGCGGTCAATGCCATCAAATCTGGGGCACTCGATTTTATAGAAAAGCCCTTTAATGACCGACATCTTCTAAACCTTGTACAAAAAGCCTTGGAGATAGCAGAAGACCGTTTCCAGCAATATCAAGAGCTACTTAGGATTCGCCAACATTACCAAGATTTAAGTCAAAGAGAGGTTGAGGTGATGTCACTCGTGATTGAAGGACATGCCAACAGAGAGATAGCAGAAACACTAGGCATCAGCCCCAAAACAGTTGAAGTGCATCGCGCACGTGTGATGTCAAAAATGCACGCATCCAGCTTACCGGAGCTCGTCAACATGAACAATAAATTGAAACATGGTTAAAATAGCAAAACCTATATATAAGTTGCTTTGAGCAAAAGTTTGATACTGATCAGTAGATAAGCATTTCATCAGACGGTAAACTATCACACGTAAAATAATTATAAAGTTTAACTCAGGACAGCAAAATTATGGACAAAATACTAGTCAGCGCTTGCTTACTAGGCGCAAAAGTGCGTTATGATGGCCGTGACAACCTGTTACAACACCCGGCTATTCAACGCTGGAAAAAACAAGGCAGATTGGTGATGGTATGCCCCGAATCTTTGGGTGGCCTACCGACTCCGCGTGAACCTGCAGAAATTCAGTCCCGCTTTCCGATCTTAGTTACTACAAAATTTGGTGAAGATGTTACAGCTGAGTTTCTTTCCGGTGCCGAGCAAATGATCAGTATCGCTGAAAAAAACCAAGTATGTTGCGCTTTGATGAAAGCCAAAAGTCCTTCCTGTGGTAACTCACAATCCTATGATGGAAGCTTTACCGGCACCTTAACCAGCGCACCAGGCGTGGCTGCAGCAGAATTAATGCGCATGGGAATAGCTGTTTTCAATGAACACCAGCTAGAAGAACTGATTCGCTTTGTTGAAGAGCAGACAGAAGCGGCCTAGAATAAGGGCCCTTTTGTTTATTAATTCTTACTCATCAACGGAATCGCTACTCTATGCGCGCCAGTCAATATCTCATCTCTACTTTAAAAGAAACTCCTTCTGATGCGGAGGTGATCAGCCATCAGCTTATGTTACGTGCTGGCATGATCCGCAAACTAGCTTCTGGCCTGTATACATGGTTACCCTTAGGCTTACGTACTTTGCGCAAAGTTGAACGTATCGTTCGCGAAGAGATGGATGCTGCAGGCGCACAAGAGGTGCTTATGCCAGCAGTTCAGCCTGCCGAGCTATGGCAAGAGTCAGGCCGTTGGGAAAAGTACGGCCCTGAATTATTACGGTTAAAAGACCGCCACGACCGAGATTTCTGTGTTGGACCAACACATGAAGAGGTCATCACAGATATGATTCGTCGTGAAATTCGTAGCTACAAACAGCTTCCTGCAAACTTTTATCAAATACAAACCAAATTCCGCGATGAAATACGACCACGTTTTGGCGTGATGCGCTCGCGTGAATTCATTATGAAAGACGCCTACTCTTTCCATACCAATCGTGAATCACTTCAAGAAACTTATGATGCAATGTACAAGGCTTACAGCCGTGTTTTCGAGCGTCTGGGATTAAATTTCCGCCCTGTTTTAGCCGATAATGGATCAATTGGAGGTAACTCCTCACATGAGTTTCATGTGCTTGCCGACTCAGGGGAAGATGATATCGCTTTCTCTAATACGGGGAGTTATGCCGCCAACATCGAAAAGGCAGAAGCATTAGCACCGGCTACCGAGCGTCCCACCCCTGCAGAAAAGATGCACCTTGTCGATACCCCGAATACTAAAACGATTGCCGCACTGGTTGAAGGCTTTCAGCTCCCTATCGAAAAGACCATCAAAACGTTAATTGTTGCGGCAAGTGAAGAGTGTGAAGCTGACTTTATAGCGCTACTCATTCGTGGTGATCATGAACTCAATGAGATCAAAGCCGAAAAGCTACCACAAGTCGCTACCCCACTCAGAATGGCAACAGAAGAAGAGATTCGTGCCGTAGTCGGAGCAGGTCCAGGTTCTCTGGGCCCAGTTAACCTCCCTATTCCGTGCATTATTGACCGTACGGTTGCAGTGATGTCTGATTTTGGCGCCGGCGCCAACATTGATGACAAACACTTTTTTGGCATCAACTGGGAACGCGATCTTCCACTACCAGAAGTAGCAGATATCCGTAATGTTGTTGCTGGAGACCCTAGCCCATGTGGACAAGGTGTTCTGGAGATCAAACGCGGTATTGAAGTCGGACATGTTTTTCAGCTTGGAAACAGCTACTCTACTGCCATGAACGCTACCGTTCTAGATGAGAATGGCAAAGCAGTGGTGATGGAAATGGGTTGTTATGGCATCGGTATTACTCGAGTTGTGGCGGCAGCAATCGAACAAAACCATGACAGCAATGGCATCATCTGGTCTGAAGCCTTAGCGCCTTTTAGTGTCGCCTTGGTGCCCTTGAATTACGACAAGTCCGAAATCGTTCGTGAAAAAGCAGATCAACTGTATGCAGCTTTAACGGCATCAGGTGTAGACGTGTTATTAGATGATCGCAAAGAGCGTCCAGGTGTTAAGTTTGCTGACATGGAACTGATGGGTATTCCTCATCGTGTAGTAATTTCTGAGCGTGGTCTGAATGCAGGGACATTAGAATACAAGCATCGTCGTGATGCAGAATCTCGTGATATTACTACGGACGATGTGTTGGAATTTATTCATCAGCAGATTGGCTGATAATGTTAACCTGTGGATAGTCTCTAAAACAGGGTTGCTGATAGCAACCCTGCTTTTTGTTTAGCCCTAATCAACAAAAGCCCGCTCTATCACATATTGACCCAATATGCCCTTACGCGTTTCATTAAACCCCCAACCATCCAATAAGTCGGTTAAGTCCGTCAGCATGGCAGGACTGCCACAGATCATAAAACGATCATCATCCAAATTAGGCTTAGGTAAGCCGAGGTCCTCAAACAACTTACCCTCCAACATCAGATTGGTGATTCGCCCTTGGTTGATGTAGGGTTCTCTCGTCACTGTTGGATAGTAAATTAATTGCTGGCTGACCATATCACCAAAGAACTCATTATTAGGTAGCTGGTCTTGAATTTCCGACTGGTAAGCCAGCTCAGAAACATAGCGAACACCGTGAACCAGAATGACCTTGTCATATTGCTCATATACTTCGGGATCTTTAATAATACTCATAAAAGGCGCTAAGCCCGTGCCCGTTGCCAACAAATATAAATGCTTACCTGGGATTAAAAAATCAGTGAGTAACGTGCCAGTCGGTTTACGACTAACATAGATCTGATCACCCGGTTGAATCTTCTGCAATCGCGAAGTTAATGGACCATCTTCCACCTTGATACTAAAAAATTCCAATGTCTCTTCATAATTGGCACTGGCAATGCTGTAAGCTCTTAATAAAGGCCTGCCCTCAACTTCTAAACCGATCATGGTGAAGTGGCCATTTTTAAAGCGAAACCCCTGATCTCGCGTGGTTTTAAAACTAAATAAAGTATCATTCCAGTGCTGTACCTCAAGCACTGTTTCAGTATGCAAATTTGCCATGCGATGATTTCCTATAATTGAATAGCCTATACGCTCACTTTACACGACCTTATCATATAATATAAAAGAATTTATAGAGTTATTTTAATTCTATTATGATATATACATCATGGACTTTCATTTCACTCTAGCCTGCTATAAAGTAAATAAGCAAATAGTAAATCAGACTTACCTAAACTAGGAGTGCTTTATGAATCTGAACGTTAATGTTGGCGGTATCGATAAAATTGCACGTATATCGGCTGGAGTGCTACTGTTAATACTGGCCATTATGGGAATCGGTTCACCCTGGACGTGGATTGGTATTGTTCCCCTAGTGACTGGTCTAGCGGGCCGTTGCCCTGCTTACAGCATTTTTGGTATTAATACTTGTGGTATTGAAAAAAAATAAGCCCAACGCATGCGTGGGCTTATAAAACATGGGCGCAGAAATGCGCTCATGTGTTCTCAAACTCAGGAAAATATTTAGAAGGTATCGCCTGGGATACGCACCCACCCTTCCATCAGTACGCGAGCACTGCGACT
>SLCQ01000126.1 GCA_007125745.1 Nitrincola sp. | reverse complement strand
GGCTGCTGATCAAGCTCAGAACGATACGTCTGAAATAGTGTTTGTAACAGTCTATTGGGCATATCCTTATGCCTATAAGTCCTTGAATTTACTAATCTACCGCGTAGCGGTTATGTTCAACATTTGTATTCTATGCATGCTCGTTTTGCCATTCTCGATATACACGACAAAATCAAACATCCATTTGATTTACATAAGCTATTAGAAATGAAAGCCTAACTCAACAAAAAATAATACAACGCATGCACATTTTCACTTAGACACATGCCTCATATCTCAGAACCGAAAAACACAAACCATTGATTTTTAAAAATTAAATTTCTCACACCACCAATACACCGTGCATCATAACCCGACTAAAGACGCATACCTCCCAAACTACCCAACCACCCGCTTATCAAAAAACCGATGTCCCCAAAAGAACAGTGCCAAGCCGCCAACGACCAGCAAGCATCCTTTCCACAAACTCACGGTTAAGGGTTCGCCATTCAAAAAGTGTCCCATCATCAACGCAAAGATGGGTGTAATAAGGGTGACGAGTGCGACGGTGCTGGGGGCTAGGTGTCTTAGGATGTGGAAGTATCCTACGAAGCCGATGAGTGAGCCGAAGATGGCGAGGTAGAGGATCGACCAGAAGGCGCGGTTTCCGATTTCGATTTCAAGTGGTGCAGCACCCATCAGCCACCAAGTGATGCCGAATCCGGGTAGTGACCAGAGCAACGCGCCGACGGTATGGGCCAGTGGATGGACTTGTGCGGCGGTGCGTTTGACCAGGACGCCACTGATACTGAATAGGCATACGGCCATAAGTAGCAGGATGACGCCGGGAATGCTTTCTCTTCCAAGGACCACATCATCGGTGAAGATGACGCCTAAGCCGACGAATGCTAATGCACAGGCAACCCAGCGGTAGGGTCTTAAGGCGGGTTCGTCTAAAAGTTTCATCCCCAGCATGGCTGACAGCATTGGTGAGAGTCCAAAGAAGATGGAAATCAAGCCAGAGGGCACATAACGCGAGGCGACATAGGTACAACACATAGCACCAAAGACACCCAAGGAGGCATAGGCATAGGTGAGTTGTGCGCGTTTGTGGAGCGGCAGTGGAATACGAAAGACTGCCAGCAAACCAAGTCCTAACACAGCGGCAATACCCATACGCAACCAAGCGGCGAGCACGGGATCGACAGTTTCACTGCTCCAAGCGATGGATAACGGCGTAGTGGACCAAATCAACACTACGGCCAGATAGGCGACCGGAACCGACATGATGTCTCCGAAAAAATGGCAAAGAATACAGCCGGTGATTTGGCCGTAAAAAGAAAGATATAGCGTTTGCATCGATCATCGACCAATTCTGAAAAGTGGTCAATGCTTACACCTGTTTTAACTTGTTATGGTGACAATCGAATTACCCTAGTAATTCTATCAACTATTGCTACAATCAATGTTACTATTCAAAAACAGCAACAGATGAACATTCGATATCTAACCCTCGGAGAACAATAATGAGTATTCAAGTTGGTGATAACTTTCCATCCCTCACGCTTCATGTCATGGGCGAAAACGGTCCTGAAGCGGTGACCACAGATAGTCTAGTTAAAGGCAAGAAAGTCGCTCTATTCGCAGTCCCTGGCGCTTTCACCCCTGGCTGCTCTAATACTCACTTACCTGGTTTTGTGGTGCATGCTGATGCAATCAAAGCAAAAGGCGTCGATTCCATCATCTGTACCTCGGTGAATGATGCGTTCGTAATGGGCGCGTGGGGCAAAAACCAAAACGCTGAAGAGATCATCATGCTGGCAGACGGTGTGGGTGAACTGGCAAAAGCAGTCGGCCTAACTCAAGACCTGACGGGCGCCAGCTTAGGTATTCGCAGTCAGCGTTACGCCATGATCATCAACGATGGTGTGGTTGAGTTGCTAAATGTGGATGCTAAAGGGATTGATCAAACCAGTGCTGAGACGATTTTAGAAGCTCTGTAAGGTTTAGTCGGTTCAAACTAAAGAGGCTTTGCTAAACGCCTACTTTGATGGGTAGGCGTTTGGTTGACTCATTTAACTTAAGCATAAAGTTAAATTAAAGATTCTGAGTCATTAACCTTACTGATTTTTTGTAAGCTGGTTACTGTTTCTTAAGTTTTAGCCCTACCTCGCCGACCCGAAGCCTTCCTCCGCCTGACAACCGCTTTCCCCATTCCCCTTAACCCTGCGAAGCTTCTGGCCTCCACTTCGGCAATCAATTGAGCTAAACCCTGTGTTAAGGGTTGCATAAACTGACCATATTTGAGGCGTTTGTCGCTGATTGCTTCCAGTTGAGACTCCCAATGGGCGGTCATATCGGGCACGACCATCCGTTCAGGTAGGCTGTTGACCAGTTGTCGACCTATTTCTGTTGAATGAATCTCTTTGCCTTTTTTGGTTAAGAATTGACGTTTGAACAGCAGTTCGATAATGCCTGCGCGAGTCGCCTCAGTGCCCAGTCCATCGGTGTCACGGAGGACTTTTTTCACTTCAGGGTCAGAGACATAACGCGCAATGCCGGTCATAGCAGACAGGAGCGTGGCATCAGTAAAACGTTTCGGTGGGCTGGTGAGTTTTTCATCCAAACGGCCATCGATGCAGTTAACGGATTCGCCTTGTTTGACGTTAGGCAGTGCTGTTTTACTGAACTCTCCTTCAGCATCGGCACTTTTAGACTTCGGCATCAGTGCTTTCCAGCCCTCCGAGATGACCGATTTTTGTTTAGCGATAAACAAGCCACCTTCCACTTCTGAATCGATTTGGTGTTCGGCGTATTCAAACGGCGGATAAAACTGCATCAGGTACTGACGTGCGATCAACTCATAAATATGTAACTCATCCGATGTTAGTCGAGAGGCATCCATCGCACGCGATGTGGGAATAATGGCATGATGGGCACTGACTTTGCTGTCGTTCCAGGCTTTGCTGTTGAGCAACAGATCGGCATTAGCGGTCGCGCCAGCCAGTGACGATGCGGTTTTCTGAATGGCATTGCTGACTGAATGACGATCATCAAAGTGCCCTTTAGGCAGGTAGCGACAGTCTGAACGCGGGTAAGTGATCAGCTTATGGCGTTCATAGAGTTGCTGGCAGATATCGAGTGTTTTCTGTGCATTCAGGTTAAAGCGCTTGGATGCATCGATCTGTAATGCCGACAGATTATAGGGTAGCGGCGGTGGCTGTTTTTTCTTCTCATTTTTGACCTGAATCACCTGCCCTGTTTTACCGCTCACTTTTCGTAACACGGTTTCTGCCAGCTTTTTCGATAGCACCCTACCATCTTCATCCATGTAGGGATCGCAAGCTTCGCTCGGTTTCCATTTGGCGATAAAGGTTTGTTGCTGATCCGTTTGCAGGGTGATAAACACTTCGAAAAAAGGTTTGGCGACAAAGTTTTCGATCTCTAGATCGCGATGGACGACCAGACCTAAGACAGGCGTTTGCACTCGACCGATGGATAATACCCCTTGATAACCAGCACTTTGCCCCTGCAACGTACACAAGCGGGTCATATTGATGCCATATAACCAGTCGGCTCTGGCTCTGGCTAAGGCCGACGTCGCTAAAGGAATAAAGTCGGTGTTGGGGCGCAAATTGGCAAGCGCTTTTTTGATGGCGTCGGGGTTCATATCGTTGACCAGGCAACGCAGGGTGTTTTCTCGCTTGTTTTTACTCACGCCGCTGTAGTTGATCACCTCGTCGACCAGAATTTGGCCGACTCTATCCGGATCGCCCATATTGACCAGTT
>SLCQ01000253.1 GCA_007125745.1 Nitrincola sp. | reverse complement strand
TAATGATGAACTGGTATCACTTTTACGACCCGAAAGAGACACACCAAAAATCCCCAAGTTCACCCCTGTCGCGCCCGGCGTGACGCGTGACTTAGATAAATTTGATCAAACACCTTGGGTAGAGATAGAAGAAAAAGAAACTGAACCCACACTCAACCTGACGCGCAACAATCCTCTAATTAGCGTATTAGAAGAGGATGCACCACTGGACATCCTCGCATTTGAACAGGATCTTGAGTTGTTGATCCCGGCTAAAGCAGCTGGCTACCTACTTCTCATCGACACCACTAGCGCGCACTCTGAGCTGGTGGAAGAAGATGAACATCAAACATTGTTAAAGACCTACTTTAAATTGGCTCAATCGGTAGCATCCATTTACAACGGTCGTGTTGAAAAAGCACGCAACGGTGATTTACAAGTTATTTTTGATCAGCCGCAAGAAGATGATACTCACGGCGTCAACGCCATGTGTGCAGCGATGCTTTATAACCATCTGTATAAACAGTTTAACCAATCTCGAATTCGCTTATTTAAACCCGTTATGAATTTACATATGGCATTGGTCAGAGGCAAAGCGGATAAGTTAGAACGGCTTTTAGAAGAAGCACGTTTTTTAACCCAAACCACTCAGAGTAATGAGCTGATTAGCCATACTGCCTTAACCGAGTCACCACAGTTAAAAGAGTCATTACTGGATGGTGCAAATATTCGTCGCGAAGCTGAAGATAAAGTGCTGGTACTGGGCATAAGTGACTCTTATCAACAGCTATTGGAAAAGCAGTCACGCCATTTAATCAGTAAACTCAACCCCTGAGAAGATGCAACCCACTTAACGCATGACTTAAGTGGGTTACCGATCATCTGATCGTGAACTACGGAGAGTCTTTGACATCTGTATGAGCCGCTTTAATGACCTGCAAGCTATCTACTCGCTGATAACCTCTCGGTAGCTTATTACCACGCCGTCCCCGCTCTCCACGATAATGCTCCAAATCCGTTGCTTTCAGCTTTAACTGTTGTTTTCCAGAAATCACATGTAATTGATCACCCTGTGACAGTACGGCGACAGCGACGAGTAACTCCTCTCTGGCAGTTGCTCGAGCAGAGGGTATGTTTAATATTTTGTTCCCCTTACCTTTTGCCAACTCAGGCAATTCACTGACAGGAAAAACTAACATGCGCCCTTCATTTGTCACTGCAACCAGCCAATCCGACTCGGCGTCATGAACCTTGACTGGGCTAAGAACCTTGGCATTTTTAGGCAAGCTCAGTGATGCTTTACCATTTTTCGTTTTGCTACTCAGGTCAGCAATTCGAGTGATAAAACCATAACCCGCATCAGATGCTAACAGCAGACGATCTGACTCAGCCCCACAGATCATGCCATCAATACTGGCTCCTTTGGGTAAAGTGAGCTTACCAGTCACAGGTTCACCCTGACCTCTTGCCGAGGGCAAAGTATGTGTATCCAGCGTATAGCTTCGCCCTGTTGAGTCCAATAAAATGGTTGGCTGATTCATCCTGCCGGGACAAGAGAGTTTGAAGGCATCACCCGACTTATAATTCAGTCCTGATGCATCGATATCATGACCACGTGCCGCTCTAATCCATCCTTGCTTGGATAAAACCACCGTGACTGGATCGGAAGATAGCAGATCTTTTTCACTAAAGGCTTGCGCTTCTGCACGTTGAACTATTGGAGAGCGGCGCTCATCGCCAAACTCTGCTGCAGTCTCTTCTATTTCCTGTCGAATTAATTGACGCATCTTTTCCGAAGAAGCAAGTGTTTCTTCCAAGGTTTTCCGCTCTTCATCTAACTCATTCTGCTCAGTACGAATTTTAAATTCTTCTAATCGCGCCAAATGGCGTAACTTGAGATCCAAAATTGCATCCGCTTGTACTTCTGTAATCCCAAACCTTGCGACCATGACCTGCTTGGGCTGATCCTCTTCACGAATAATTTTAATCACCTCATCTATGTTGAGATAGGCAATCATCAAACCTTCGAGGATATGCAAGCGATCGAGCACCTTTTGTAAACGGTGCATTAAACGGCGTCTGACAATTTCCGTCCGCCAGCTTAGCCACTCTGTTAGAATTTGACGCAAATCCTTGACCTGCGGACGACCATCAATGCCGATCATATTCATATTAACGCGATAACTGCGTTCAAGGTCGGTCGAGGCAAATAAGTGAGCCATCAACTGTTCAGCATCAATACGATTAGAGCGCGGCACGATCACTAGGCGTGTTGGATTTTCGTGATCCGACTCATCTCGCAGGTCGCTCACCATCGGTAGTTTTTTCTGTTGCATCTGAGCGGCTATCTGCTCCAGCACCTTATTTCCTGAGACTTGATAAGGTAGGGCAGTGATGACAATATCACCCTCTTCACGCAGATAAATGGCGCGCATTTTAAGAGAACCACGTCCTGTGGTGTAGAGTTTGAGCAACTCCTCAGGTGGTGTAATAATCTCCGCATCCGTTGGCATATCGGGGCCCGGCATCAATTCACATAGCGCCTCGATATCTGCTTGAGGATGATCCAACAAGTGGATACAGGCGGAAGCCACTTCGCGCAAATTGTGCGGTGGAATATCGGTTGCCATCCCCACTGCGATACCTGTACCACCATTGAGCAACACATTGGGTAGACGAGCGGGTAACACCTCTGGTTCATCCAGAGTACCGTCAAAATTAGGTTGCCATGTCACCGTGCCTTGGCCTAACTCTTTGAGCAACACCTCAGCATAAGCTGATAAGCGTGACTCTGTATAACGCATGGCCGCAAATGACTTAGGGTCGTCGGGTGATCCCCAGTTACCCTGACCATCAACCAAAGGGTATCGATAACTAAAAGGTTGCGCCATCAGCACCATCGCTTCGTAGCATGCTGAGTCACCATGAGGATGAAACTTACCCAGCACATCACCCACGGTCCGAGCAGACTTTTTATATTTAGCGGTGGCTTTAAGCCCCAGTTCAGACATGGCATAAACAATGCGACGCTGAACCGGCTTCATTCCATCCCCGATATGAGGCAGTGCACGGTCAAGAATGACGTACATTGAGTAGTCTAGATAAGCTTTTTCACTAAAGTAACGAAGCGGTAAGCTCTCCGTTTCACCATTAAAGGTTGTTTCTATGCTCATTTAAGTTCCGATTCCGGCAATTTTTCCGTAAATATCAACAAACAGGCTTCACAATTGCAACCCTGCTACCATAATAAAGGTATTACCTAGATTGAGGAAAGTCCGATGACTATGAACAATAACCGTTTAATGCTTGAATTGGAAAAAGTGCGTCGTGAAATTAATCGCGCTGTTATTAACCCAATGATCCCAGAATTATCACTGGACGACCTCAAACCCATGTTAACCATGGTGGCACATGCACGTGCCGCTTACGTTTCTGAACTTCTTGAAATCGCCAAGCTTTCCCCAAATACGGTTCCTTCGAATGATCAGGTTAAACAACTGCGCCAATGTCGCGAGACATTTGATGAGTTAGTATCCGCAGTAAATGCATTAGAAACCGTCATTCAACGAGACTATTTGGATGTAAAAGCAACAGGACGCCAATCATGAAGTGGGTTAAAGGCGTCCTCCTGAGCATAACATTAATGGCACCCTCACACCTATGGGCTAGTCCGGAACCGGAAAGTCAACAACACCCCTTGCAGGATGTTGTTTGGAACACGTCCAATAACCAGCCAGAGAGTTCCATTCAATCCTTGTTAGATCAATTAGAAAGTGGGTCTTGGTTACTACTCGGCGAACAACACGATCATCCCGATCATCATCTGTTGCAACAACACATTATTGATCTGCTTGCTCAACAGAACCGACTTGGCAATGTTGCCATGGAAATGGCCAATACAGAACAGCAAGACTTACTTGACGAATGGTTAGGGCGAGGAGACGAGGTAACCGCTGACATGCTCAATTGGTCTCAAGGCTGGCCTTGGGAACGCTATCAATTACAAGTCACTACAGCACTGAATGAGGCACATCGTGTTTTAGGCGCAGACTTAACACGTGAGGCACAGATGCATGCATATCGATACGGGGCCAGTGAAGGACAACTGGATGATGCCCATACACGTTACATGATGGAACTTATCCATACCAGTCATTGCGAAATGCTTCCACGAGCAAACCTAGTACAAATGCTTCAAGTGCAATTGGGACGTGATCAACAGATGGCGCGCACTATGGCAGAAAATACTCATCCGGACAAAATCAATATACTGATTGCTGGTGCCATCCATGTCCGTAATGATCTGGGCATACCACGCTGGCTAGCACAGCCAACCACCAGTTTGATCTTGAAGCCTTTATCCGAAAAGCTTGAAGCCAGTGACTATATTGATCCCACCTATCCTGACTTTCCACTTAGGGAACTAAGTAGTGATTTTTTACTCTTTACTCCAACAATGCCTGAACAAGACTACTGTGATGCTTTTCAATAAATTAAAAGGTTTATAGAAGGGGTTTACCGGCTATGGCAGGTCTATACTCGCAAATCAAGGCTCAACCTTTGGCGCTGTGCCTGCGTTTAGTGCTCGGTGCACTGCTATGGTGGGTGTTAACAGAGGGTAGTGTGAGTAGCTGGCTAATAGGATTACCGACGATCCTTGTAGCGGTACTGGTCAGTTTCCAACTGACACCCTACAACCCATATACTATTCGATTAGTGGCATTACCCGGATTTCTGTTTTACTTCATAAAAACCTCACTGGTGGCGGGTTTAGATATTGCCAAACGCACCTTGAACCCTAACTTACCTGTTGGCTCGCAATGGGTCACTTACACAACAAAACTTGAGGGCCTACCTCGGTGGTTGTTTATGAGCAGTTTGAGCTTGATGCCAGGCACCTTAAGTGTCAGTAGTGAAACACAAGCACTTGTGATTCACTCGCTCGATGATCCGCAGAAAACCCGTGACGAGCTCCACAAGCTTGAACGACAGCTCATTGACCTGTTTACGCACAAGGAGACCACATGAGTTATATTTACGGCTTCACTCTGTTTATTTTACTGGTCTCACTTATTGTTGGCGTGATGCGTATTATTCAAGGACCACGCCAAGCAGATCGACTGCTTGCCGCTCAGTTATTCGGTACCACGGGCGTGGCCATCTTAGTCATCTTAGCTGAATTACAACCCTTACCCGCGGCACGTGATACCGCATTAGTTTTAGCTTTATTAGCCATGCTAGCTGCCGTTGCGTTTGTCAGTCGTGTGTGGAAAACAACGTCGACTAACGAGGATCATTGATGACAGCACTGGTGATATTACAGAGCCTTTTATTGATCAGTGGCGCCTTGATGTTTGTCGTAGGCTCTATTGGATTATTGCGCTTTCCAGATACCTACACACGTATTCATGCCCTGACTAAAGCCGATAACGTCGGTCTAGGGCTGATTATCATCGGTCTTATTCCTGCCAATTTTTCATTGCTAGTGACGTTAAAGTTACTCTTGATCTGGTTATTGGTCATGTTAGCCAGTGCATTGAGTGGTCATTTAGTTGCGTGGGAAGCGAGAGCTAAACAGGTTCCTTTGGCACCATCAGAGGGAGAGTCTAACGATGAACTTACTGATTGACCTCACTCTACTGACGGGTATCTTAGCCATAGCCGCAACCAGTTTGCTCAGTCGCAGTTTATTTCAATCAGTGATATTTTTTATTTTATTAGGCTTAACCTTGGCATTAGGCTGGATTCGTCTCGGCGCTCCCGATATCGCCTTGGCTGAAGCGGCAATTGGAGCAGGGATTACCGGTGTATTATTGCTGGATACACTGGGTCACCTAAAGAAAACAGGTAAGCTTGACAAAGATGAGCATCGGCCCAGTTATCCTCGCCTTCTATTAGCGATACTATCGAGTGTTACGTTAGTCGTTTTGCTTCTTTGGGCAGTGTTTCATCAACCTACGCCAGCCATTCAACTTCACCTACTGGTCGAGGAAGCACTACCCGACAGTGGTGTCAGCCACCAAATTACCGCGGTTCTGCTTAATTTCCGCAGTTATGACACGCTTCTTGAAGTGGGTGTACTTGTCTTAGCAGTCTTAGTCGGCTTAGCGTTGCAAACAGATCAACATCAACAGGATAGCTTGCCAGGCCTACCTAATCCTTTACTGCATGCGTGCTTAACCCTGTTAGTGCCAGCCATGCTCATTACCTCGATGTATCTTCTATGGGCCGGTTCTGATCGACCCGGAGGAGCATTTCAAGCCGGTGCCATGTTAGCGGCAGCATTTATTTTGTTGCACTTATCAGGCATTAAACTGTCAGCCCAACTCAGTCATCGAATGATGCAGTTTGGCTTACTGCTCGGTTTTACGGTGTTCTTGGTGGTCGCTACCAGTAGTGTCATAGGTGGCAGACCTTTACTGGCTTACCCAGATGGAGGTGCTGGGCTATTAATTCTATTAATAGAACTTGCACTAACCTTATCGATTGGACTTATTTTGTTAAGTTTATTCACCATTGCTAACTCACCTCCACTCTCTAGTCGCTCAGGAGGTAGTAATGGACACTAATCTTATTTTCACTCTTGGAGGTATAGGGTTATGTGGCTTAGGGTTGTTTGGTTTTATTTATCATTGCCATCTTCTTCGCCGCTTGATCGCCTTTAACCTTATTGGTAATGGCACCTTTTTAATCATGGTCGGCTTTGCACAGCGTGGCCAAGGTGTTACCGATCATGTGATTCAAGCACTCGTACTGACGGGCATAGTGGTCGCTGTCTCAGCGACTGCACTTGCCTTGGTATTAATCCGGCGTTGGTTTCACCTCAAAGGATCAACACAGCTTCCAGAGGATGATGCTTCATGAATATGATTCTATCTCCTATTCCATGGCTACTGGTCATTCCGCTCGCAGGCGCGGTGTTGACGATGTTGATTCCACTTAACTGGCGTTCTCCAGCATCCATGTTTGGTCTGCTGACGCAACTCTTAGCTTCACTCTTGCTTGGGTACCAAGTCAGCCAATACGGGACACAAATCTATGCCATGGCTGACTGGCAAGCCCCGTTAGGTATTGCCCTTAGAGCCGATGGTTTAGCAACGCTGTTTATTTTGATGAGCAGCCTTGTGGCGACAGCTTGTGCTCTATACGCACATCTCTATCTGAATCTAACCAAACGTGGACACTTTTGGCCTCTGTTGTGGTTTTTATGGGCCTCATTAAATGGTATCTGGTTAGCCGCAGATACCTTTAACTTATATGTTGGCTTAGAGCTTTTAACTTTTGCAGCGGTAGGACTGGTTGCCTTTGCTTCCGATGAGCGTTCACTTGAAGCCTCCATTCGTTATCTTTATGCTGCGCTTCTGGGCTCAATGGCCTATTTACTGGGCGTTGCTCTACTTTATGGCGCTCAAGGCACGCTGGCAATGGACAGCCTAGCTGAAACCTGGCACTGGGGCCCTACAAACCAAGTAGCCATCACCTTAATTCTTGGCGGATTACTCCTCAAAACAGCCGTTTTCCCTATGCATACATGGCTTCCACCCGCTCATGGTGGAGCCTTAACACCGGTTAGTGCGTTATTGTCTGCACTGGTGATAAAAGCGTCTTTCTATATATTGCTTCGCTTTTGGGTCGAATTTGAGGTTTACCGTCACTTGCCGAGCCTCTCACAACTTTTAGGGGTATTAGGCGCCGGTGCCATTATTTGGGGGGGATGGATGGCATTGAAGCAGACACACCTCAAAATGGTAGTCGCCTATTCCACTGTGGCACAAATCGGCTACATCTCATTGATGTTCCCTCTACTCACGGCCGAAAACAGTGAAGCGTCACTCATGGCTTACCATGGTGGAATATTAATGCTACTGGCACACGCCTTCGCTAAAGCCGGCATGTTTTTAGCTGCAGGAAACTTAATCTATTGCACAGGCAAACCCGATCTAGCGTCTCTGGCAGGCATGAGCCGCTATCGTCCTTTAAATATCTTTGCGTTTGGTTTAGCCGGTGTCAGCTTAATGGGCTTGCCGCCAAGTGGTGGTTTTAATGCCAAATGGCTGTTACTGCAGAGTAGTTTTCTCTCGGGACAGTGGTGGTGGATCGTGGTACTGCTTATCGGCAGTTTATTGTCAGCGGCGTATATCTTTAGAGTCTTCGCCTATACCTATCAAGAAACTGAAGCTACCGACAGCTTTAGAAGACCACCGATAACAATTGAACTTATCGCTTTATGTTTATCGGTAGCGAGTATTTTACTTGGGTTCTTGTCAATCTGGCCTGTAAATGTCGTTTCTTTACCAGGGCCTTTTATGGAGGCGATGCCATGAACTGGACAGATTCGCTTCCACTTGCCGTACTCATGACGTCTTTTCTGGCTGCCACCATCATTTTTATGTTGCCAGAACAAAAGCATATTTTGCGAAGCACAATTAACTTAGGCGCCGCCTGCATTAAGATCATCTTGATCATCTTTCTCATTCAGGCTGTTTTGCAACAAAATTACCCTGAAGTTCGATTGGAAGTGTTACCCGGTCTCGATCTGATTTTGCGAGCAGACTCGCTTGCCATTCTGTTTGCAGGCCTATCATCAGTTCTCTGGTTATTTACCACACTCTATGCGATTGGCTACTTAGAAAACTCCCCCAACCGAAGCCGTTTTTTTGGTTACTTTAGCCTGTGTGTTGCCAGCACAATGGGCATCTCTTTAGCTGGCAATCTTTTTACCTTCTTGATTTTTTATGAACTATTAACGCTATCCACTTATCCATTGGTTGTGCATCGAGGCAATACTGCATCGATTAAAGCTGGTCGTACCTATTTGATATATACCTTGACGGGCGGTGTTGTTCTGTTGCTGGGTGTAGCCTCTTTATATGCCTTAGGTGGTGATATTGCGTTTGGTGACATTGAACGCACTGCAGCCCTAGTAGGGACATGGCCAGAGCTGATGACCATTATCTTTATTCTGTTAATCGCCGGCTTGGGTGTCAAAGCGGCTATTTTCCCCTTCCATGGCTGGCTTCCCACCGCCATGGTTGCGCCCGCTCCTGTTAGTGCACTCTTACATGCAGTTGCCGTAGTAAAAGCGGGTGCCTTTGGTATTGTTCGAGTTGTTTACGATATTTATGGTATCGAACTTTCTTGGCAACAAGGATTACTCTACCCCATTGCGATCATAGCCTCTTTTACAATTTTGTATGGCTCTTGGCGGGCACTGCAACAAATCGACATCAAAAAACGCCTGGCCTTCTCAACCGTTAGCCAAGTGTCCTATATTCTTTTGGGTATCAGCCTATTCGGTCCCTTAGGAACGATAGGTGGTTTAGTCCACTTATTGCACCAAGGCCTCATGAAGGTCACCTTGTTTTTCTGTGCTGGCAATTACGCTGAAACACTCGGTATTCATAAAATTCATGAATTAGATGGCGTGGGACAACGTATGCCCTTCACCAGTATTGCCTTTACAGTTGGAGCGATGGGTATGATTGGCCTCCCCCCTGTGGCTGGATTTATCAGTAAATGGTATCTGGGCATGGGGGCTCTTGAGGCTAACATGGGCTGGGTGATTTTTATTCTAATCGGCAGTAGTTTGCTGAATGCAGCCTATTTTTTACCCGTGCTAAAGCGCATTTGGTTTAACCCTCAACAGGGGTCTTGGCCCCACGAAAGAGTGTCCAACTGTCGTGATGCGATACCCCTCTTACTGATTCCCGCACTCGTAACAGCGAGTTTAAGTATCGCTGCAGGCTTATTTGCCAGTTCCATACTCAGCCCGCTCGGCTGGGCTGAACTCATTACGTTAAGGGAGTATCTGCGATGATCCATTCAAGCCTACTCTTGTTAACCCCTATTTTGCCCTTAATACTGGCGGCACTGAGTGGTACTCCAAAATTTAAGGCACATGCTGGAAAGCTCGCCTTGATCGCGGTTATACCTGCTTTTCTCTTAAGCTTGACGCATCTGGGTAGCAACGAGATCAGTTGGATTGAGATGCCCGCTTTATTGATGGGTAGCCTTTGGCAGATTCACCCCATCGCTAACACCTTTCTACTATTTACCTCGGTGTTATGGTTTTTCAGTGCACTCTATGCCATAGGCTATCTACAAGCGGACAAACGTTCATCTCGCTTTTGGATACTTTGGCTACTAACGCTCAGCGGTAATTTAGGCTTATTGATCAGCGCCGATATCATCAGCTTTTATGGCTTCTTTGCATTCATGACGTTTGCTGGCTATGGCTTAGTGATTCATACGGGTAAAAAACCTGCTTTAAGAGCTGGTCGTATCTATTTAGTCATGGCCATTATTGGCGAGATGTTAATCCTAACTGCGCTTTTTTTGGGAAGTGCCGCAACAGGCCATACCTCAATTATCGCGCAGGACATCGCCTCAGCCATCCCTGAATCTAACCATCTTAATTTAATCCTTTTCTGCCTGTTCTTTGGCTTTGGCGTCAAAGCAGGTATTCCTCTAATGCACCTATGGTTGCCTTTGGCACATCCTGTAGCACCTACACCCGCCAGTGCTGTGCTCAGTGGAGCCATGATCAAGGCAGGGCTTTTTGCATGGATAAGCCTGCTTCCTCTTGGCTATTTACACTCTTCGGCTTGGGGAATGATGTTTATTTCATTTGGCTTTTTAGCTGCGTTTGGTGCTGGTATTGTCGGTATCTTACAACAAGCACCTAAAGCAGTGCTTGCCTATTCAAGTATTAGTCAAATGGGGTTGATGACGGTCACACTGGGTTGTTTGTTTTTAAAGCCAGATATGACTCCCATTATGTTACCACTGCTTGCATTCTTCGCTTTACATCACGCGCTCGTCAAAGGAGCACTGTTTTTGTCTGTTGGTATTAATGCACAATACAAATCCATCCCACCACTGCTATTTCAAATAGGTCTATTTGTGCCCGCTTTATCCTTAATTGGCCTGATGGGTAGTGGGTTGCAGGGCAAACTACTTCTAAAAGAGGGTCTCTATGCTTTGCAAATACCAGGCATAGTGACATTAGTAACCTTTAGCGCCTTAGCCACCACAGGGCTAATGTTCCGATTTCTATGGTTGCTTAAAGGAGAACGTGAGCACTCCCAACCCGCTACTCAAGCCGATAGCTATATGCAAATGGCCTGGGCAGGTTTACTGGTCGTTGGCTTGTTAGCTACCAGCTTGTTTGGCACCGGATTAGAAAGCAAAAACCTAATCCACTACCCCATGGAATATATTGGAATGCTGTGGGTTCCTGTGATCGGACTCGCCTGTGCTTTGTGGTTTGTCGCACACCCACTTAATGTCAGCATACCGCAAGGCGATCTCGTGGTACTGTTTGAGCATAGATTACGTTTTCCAGAGCAGAGCAATCCTACTCAAGCAAATGAATCCACAGATAATGTGGCGTTAGTCGATTGGAAAGATAAAGATCAACAGCCATCGCCCTCAGCCAGTATTGAGATCTTTAGCAGATCTCATGTGGCTGCCTTATTAGGGGTTCTGTTATTGGTTGCTAACTTAATAGTCTGGCTATACTAACCACGGACTAAACGGCTTGAATTGCTACTTTAAGCACTCCATCACGTTGATGAGAAAAGAGATCATAGGCCTCAACGATATTGTCGAGTGAATAACGATGAGTCACCATAGGGCCTAAATCAACGCGCCCAGAAGCAATAATACTCATCAAACGTCGCATTCTCTCTTTGCCACCTGGGCAGAGTGAAGTGATGATTTTGTGGTCGCCTAGCCCTGCACAAAATGCATCCAACGGAATGTGTAAATCGGAAGAGTAAACACCCAAACTAGAGAGAGTTCCACCTGGCTTTAGAACCCGAAGTGACGCCTCAAAAGTGGACTGTAATCCGAGCGCCTCTATAGAAGCATCAACGCCTCTACCTCCTGTAATTTTCAGTATTTCTGACACTACGTCGACTTTATTAAAGTCGAGCGTAATATCCGCTCCCATTTTTCGTGCCATTTCTAAACGTTCTGGAATACCGTCCACTACAATAATTTGACTTGCACCCCGAAGCTTAGCGCCAGCGGTTGCGCACAAACCTATAGGACCCTGTGCAAATATAGCAACTGTATCGCCAATACGAATATTAGCGGACTCTGCACCTGCAAAACCCGTCGACATAATATCGGGGCACATCAACACTTGCTCATCGGTTAGACCATCAGGTACAGGTGAAAGATTGGCTTGAGCATCAGGTACTAGCAGATATTCTGCTTGCGCGCCGTCAATGGTGTTACCAAAGCGCCAGCCACCCATAGGTTTATACCCATGAGAGTGACTTCCACCATCTTGCGCACTACAACCATCCTGACAACCATAGGAGGTAAAACTGGGACAAATAGCACCCGCTATAACACGTTGCCCTTCTTGATAACCTTGAACATTAGCGCCAAGCTTTTCAATAATACCGACCGGCTCATGACCCACCGTCAAACCTTTCTCTACTGGGTACTCCCCTTTCAGAATATGAATATCCGTTCCACAAATCGTGGTGGTCGTCACACGAATTAACGCATCATTGGGGCCAATATCGGGAATAGGCTTATCTTCTAACTCAATACGACCGGGTTCAACAAACACAGCCGCTTTCATCATCATCGCCATCTCTTTCTCCTAATTTTTGCATCCTCATTATCATTCTTCTTGTGATGCACTTTGCTTGCCTGGAAACTGATTTGAAAAACAAATCAGTTTCAAACATTTCACTTTAAATCTAGTACAAGACCCCAACCGCTTCCACATTGCAATGCAACATGTTTGAGCCTTAGCGTAAGTCACAGTAAACTCTTTAATCATTGAAATTTAATAGGGAAGGATAAGGATGCAATTTACGGGTACAGAGCGCTATGTCGCCACTGATGAGCTTCAATTAGCCGTTAATGCGGCACTCACTTTGCAACGTCCTCTGCTGATTAAGGGAGAACCCGGCACAGGTAAAACCCTGTTAGCCGAAGAGGTGGCCAGTGCCCTGGGACGACCTTTGTTTACCTGGCATGTGAAGTCTACCACCAAAGCCCAGCAGGGTTTGTATGAGTATGATGCGGTATCACGACTACGTGATTCACAATTGGGTGATGACCGAGTGCATGATATCAGTAACTACATCGTACCGGGCAAAGTATGGGAAGCCTTTAGCAGTGAAACACCTGCCGTTTTGTTAATTGATGAGATAGATAAAGCGGATATCGAATTCCCTAACGACCTGTTGCTGGAACTGGATCGAATGGAGTTTCATGTTTACGAAACGCAACAGAGTATCAAAGCGCAGCATCGCCCCTTAGTGATCATCACCTCAAATAATGAAAAAGAACTGCCTGATGCATTTTTGCGTCGCTGTTTTTTCCACTACATCCGCTTTCCTGATCAGGACACCATGCGCCAAATCATTCAGGTGCATTTCCCTGAGATTCAAAAACAGTTGGTAGAACGCGCTTTAGAGGTCTTCTATGACCTGCGCGATATTTCAGGACTCAAGAAAAAACCAAGCACTTCAGAGCTAGTAGACTGGCTAAAGCTGTTGATGGCGGATGATTTGGCACGTGAAGTACTGTTAAAACAAGATATCGCCTCCGCTGTTCCTCCACTGTGC
>SLCQ01000003.1 GCA_007125745.1 Nitrincola sp. | reverse complement strand
TATTTAAGTGTTTTTAGGTAAAAGGTAAGTACGATGGACATCAAGCCTATTAAAACGGATGCTGACTACCGTGCGGCATTAAGTGAAATAGAAAATCTGATGATGGCAGAACCCGATACACCCGAAGGTGAGCGATTGGATGTGATGGTGACGTTAATTGAGGCCTATGAAGCCAAGCATTTTCCGATGGATTTGCCGGACCCCGTAGAAGCCATTAAGTTCGAGATGGAACGGAAAGGTTTGACGGTTAAAGATCTTGAGCCGATGATAGGAAAAAGTAATCGCGTTTATGAAATCCTTAATCACAAGCGCTCTTTGACATTGAAAATGATTTGGCGATTACACAAAGGCTTGGGTATACCAGCTGAGTCCCTGATTAAACCGCCGCAAGCACACGCGTAATTTAAATCTTTTCACGCACAGATGATCGCCTTTCATGTGCCTTCTGCCTAGACTTTGTACTATAATATCCCTCTTTTTTCAGGGTGGGGTGCTGTTTGTGCACTGAGCTTATTAAAAGCCTCGCCCAACTTGGTCATCATTCAGAGGAAGCCCATGTTTAATAAGTCCATGACTATCGCCGGTTATGATCCGGAACTCTGGTCTGCTATGCAGTCCGAAGCGACGCGTCAAGAAGAGCATATCGAGTTGATTGCATCTGAAAACTACACCAGTCCACGCGTCATGGAAGCACAGGGTTCTGAACTGACCAATAAGTATGCTGAAGGTTATCCAAGCAAGCGTTATTACGGTGGTTGTGAATATGTCGATATTGTCGAAGACTTGGCGATTGATCGCGCTAAGCAACTTTTCGGTGCAACCTACGCGAACGTCCAGCCTCACTCTGGCTCACAAGCCAATGCCGCTGTCTTTATGGCCCTGTGTAAGCCTGGTGACACGATTTTAGGCATGAGCTTGGCACACGGCGGTCACTTAACCCACGGTGCATCAGTATCTTTCTCAGGCCGTATCTATAATGCCGTTCAGTACGGTTTAAACGAGCAAACCGGTGAAATCGATTACGATCAAGTGGAAGCGCTGGCGCTTGAGCACAAGCCGCGCATGATTATTGCGGGCTTCTCTGCGTATTCACGTATTGTGGATTGGCAACGTTTCCGTGATATCGCAGATAAAGTGGGTGCTTACTTGTTTGTTGATATGGCACATATCGCCGGTTTAGTTGCGGCGGGTGTTTACCCATCACCCGTTCAGCTGGCTGATGTGGTCACCACGACCACCCATAAAACGCTGGGTGGTCCGCGTGGTGGTTTGATTCTGTCTGCGCGTGCGGATGAAGAGTTACAGAAAAAACTCAATTTTGCGGTTTTCCCTGAGTCTCAGGGTGGCCCATTGATGCACGTCATCGCGGCAAAAGCGGTTTGCTTCAAAGAAGCGATGGAACCTGAATGGAAAGCATACCAGGCGCAAGTGGTGAAGAATGCACAAGCGATGGTTAAGGTTTTCTTAGATCGAGGTATCGATATTGTTTCAGGTGGTACTGAAGATCACCTATTCTTGGTGGATCTGATCAAGAAAGATATTACCGGTAAAGATGCGGATGCGGCGTTAGGTCGTGCCAATATCACCGTTAATAAGAACTCAGTTCCGAACGATCCACGTTCTCCGTTTGTTACGTCAGGTCTGCGTATCGGTACACCTGCGGTGACACGTCGTGGTTTTAAAGAGGCGGAAGTGGCGCAATTGGCAGGTTGGATTTGTGATATCCTAGATGACATTAATAATGAAGATGTGATCGCTAAGGTGAAGGGGCAGGTGAAAGAGATCTGTTCACGCTTCCCAGTTTATCAGTGATTTAGTCATATGTAATTTTAAAGCAGGTGCTCGTTAGAGCACCTAACAACGCTCTTTAGTACCGAGGCAGCAGATGCATTGTCCATTTTGTGGCGAACATGAAACCAAGGTGGTTGATTCCAGGCTAGTAGCTGAGGGTCAGCAGATCCGTCGGCGCCGTGAATGCATCAGTTGCCACGAGCGTTTTACCACCTTTGAGGCCGCTGAGTTGTTGATGCCCAAAGTGGTCAAAAATGACGGCACCCGCCAACCCTTTGATGAAGATAAACTTCGTGCGGGTATTCAGCGTGCGCTGGAAAAACGCCCCGTCAGTGTTGAAGAGTTTGAAGCCTGTCTTACCCGAATTAAGCATCGTTTGCGCGCCAGTGGCGAGCGTGAAATCCCTTCTCAGGATGTGGGTAGCGCTGTCATGAAAGAGTTGCACAAGCTGGATCAGGTTGCTTATGTGCGTTTTGCTTCGGTATACCGAAGTTTTCAAGATATTGATCAATTTCGTCAGGAGATTGATCGTCTTTCCTCAAAACGTGATGCCAAAACAGACCCATCTTCTGTTCATCCCTCAGAAAAGCATTCTGAGCAGATCGACTCGAATAAGGTGATTAAGTGAGCCTGATGTCTAGTCTGTCTTTTTCCAGTGAAGATCATCTTTACATGTCACGTGCCTTGCAGTTAGCTAAGCAGGGTCTTTATACCACTGAACCCAATCCTCGTGTCGGCTGTGTCATTGTTAAAGAGGGGCGCGTGCTCGGTGAAGCATGGCATCAGAGGGCGGGTGAGCCTCATGCTGAACCACTTGCATTACAGCAGGCGGGAGAGCAAGCCCGAGGTGCTACCGTGTATGTCACTTTAGAGCCTTGCAGTCACTACGGCAAAACGCCGCCTTGTGCTGATGCGCTCATCAAGGCCGATGTGGCGCGAGTGGTTGTGGCAATGCAAGACCCCAACCCGCTGGTGGCGGGGCAGGGGTTAGACAAGTTGCAAAATGCTGGCATTCAAGTGTCTTGTGGCTTATTCGCTGATCAGGCGGCTAGCCTGAATCCTGGCTTTATTAAACGGATGCGCTTGGGTCTTCCGTTTGTTCGTTTAAAGTCGGCGATGAGCCTTGATGGGCGCACAGCGATGCAAAGTGGTGAGTCGAAATGGATTACAGGTCCTGAAGCACGAACGGATGTTCAGCGTTTGCGTGCAAGGAGTTCGGCGGTCATGACCGGGATTAGTTCGGTACTTTTGGATGATCCAGCATTGACGGTGCGTGATGCCAGTGTGTTGCCTCAAGGCCGAACGTATCAACCTTTGCGTATTGTGATGGATACGCATTTACGTATCCCTTTGACGTCAAGGTTACTCAAAGTATCGACTAAGCCAGCAGATGTTCTAGTGGTATGTTCTGATCAAGCAGATAATACTCAGCGTAATGCTTTGCAAGCCTTGGGAGTTAGGGTTGTGCCTTTAGCACTCGTTAATAACCGCCTGCCATTGGAGTCGGTGTTGACGATCTTAGCCAAAGATATTCAGTGTAATGAGTTGTTGGTCGAAACAGGTGCCGAGTTGGCTGGAAGCTTTATTCAGCAAGGACTGGTTGATGAATGGGTGGTGTACATGGCAACAACCTTGCTGGGAAGTGATGCGCGTCCTTTGGTTAACCTGCCCTTATCATCCATGTCTGATCAACAACGATTAGTGCTAAAGGATATGCGGCAGTTAGGTGCCGATATTCGTATGACGTTTAGCCCGCAAACGGAGCAATAAAATGTTTACAGGTATTATTGAAGCAGTCGGTGAAGTGGCTGATATTCGCATGAAAGATGGTGATATGCAGTTAACGCTACGAACGGGCAAACTGGACCTTAGTGACGTAAAGCTAGGTGACAGCATTGCTGTGAACGGAGTCTGCCTGACTGCTGTTCAACTTCCGGGCGATGGCTTTGTGGCTGATGTTTCCCGCGAAACACTTGCGCATACACGCTTTGATGAGTTGAAAGTAGGTGAACCAGTCAATCTTGAAAAAGCGCTTATGCCGACCAGTCGCTTAGGCGGTCATTTGGTCAGTGGTCATGTTGATGGTTTAGGTGAAGTGGTAGAACGCCATGATGACGCCCGTTCTATTCGATTTACGCTGAAGGCGCCATCAGCACTAAGTCGCTATATTGCGCACAAAGGCTCTATCACAGTCGATGGCGTCAGCCTAACGGTGAATGCGGTGCAGGGTGATTTATTTGAGCTGAATATCGTGCCGCATACAGCCCAAGAAACGATTATGGATCATTATCAAAGTGGCCGTCAGGTGCACTTGGAAGTGGATCAAATTGCTCGCTATTTAGAGCGCTTATTGCTGGCGAGTGATCAAAATTATCAGAATTCAAACGAATCTACAGGTATCAGCCAGGAAAAACTGGCAGAATACGGCTTTATACGCCGTTGATACCTATCCGGAGAAAAAATATGGAGCTGAATAGCCCCGAAGAGCTGATCGAAGATATACGCCAAGGCAAAATGGTCATCCTGATGGATGATGAAGATCGTGAAAACGAAGGTGACTTGGTAATCGCCGCAGAAAAAGTGCGCCCCGAAGATATTAACTTTATGGCAACCCATGCGCGTGGCCTAATCTGTTTAACCCTGACACGAGAGCGCTGTGAACAGCTCAACTTGCCTCTCATGGTGCGCAGTAATGGAGCCCAGTTCTCTACTAACTTTACCTTGTCGATTGAGGCTGCGACAGGTGTCACTACCGGTATTTCAGCTGCTGATCGTGCTCATACAGTTCAGGTGGCAGTCAAGGCAGATGCTAAGGCAGAGGATATTGTGCAACCTGGGCATATTTTTCCACTGATGGCACAACCGGGAGGGGTGTTAAGCCGAGCAGGACATACCGAAGCAGGGTGTGATCTGCCTCGTTTGGCGGGACTAACACCGTCATCGGTGATTGTCGAAGTGATGAACGAAGATGGCTCTATGGCTCGTCGTCCCGATTTAGAAAAATTTGCCGCCAAGCATGGTTTAAAAATTGGTACCATTGCTGACTTGATCCATTATCGTACTATGAATGAGCATACCATCACGCGTGAAAGCGAAGGTGAATTGCCAACCGAGTATGGTACTTTTCAGTATGTGACCTACCGTGATGAGATTAAAAACTGTACCCATTTAGCCATGGTTAAAGGGGATATTTCACCCGAAAAAGCCACCTTGGTTCGTGTGCACATTCGTTCGGAAGTGCTTCGGGATGTTGTGGGCGCTGTGACCAGTGAAGAGAAAAAATGGACTATGCGCAGAGCATTACGACGTGTTGCTGAAGAGGATCATGGTGTTGTGTTGCTACTCGATAGTGGTCACCGTATAGATCTGGGTGATGCCGTTGATCAAATGCTCAACGGCAGCCGAGCGCGATCAAAAGTTAATGTGAGTGCGTCGGGTGCTTACCTGACTGTTGGTACTGGATCGCAAATATTGCGTGATCTGGGTGTCGGTAAGATGCGTTTGATGAGTGCACCCATGAAGTTTAATGCGATCTCTGGTTTTGACTTAGAGATTCAAGAATATATTCCCTATCAAGACGAATAACGGAAACCGAAATTATGTCAGTACAAACTGTTGAAGGCGACTTTGTGAGCGCCGATGGAAAATATGCAATCGTCGTTGGACGTTTCAATGCATTTGTTGTCGAAAGCCTGCTCGAAGGTGCGTTAGATACACTTAAACGTCATGGTGTCAGCGAAGATAATGTCCGTATTATTCGTGTACCGGGTGCGTTCGAGATTCCTTTAGCGGTCAAAAAAATTGCTGGGCAGAAAAAAGATGATGCCATTATCGCACTTGGTGCCGTGATTCGTGGTGGTACGCCCCATTTTGAATATGTATCTGCTGAAAGCTCTAAAGGTATTGCGCAAGTCATGATGGATTATGACCTGCCGGTTGCGAATGGTATTTTAACGGTGAACAGCATTGAACAAGCTGTTGAGCGTTCGGGTACTAAGGCAGGAAATAAAGGTGCTGAAGCGGCTATGTCTGCATTGGAAATGGTGAGCCTGATGCGCCGCCTTGAGGCTTAAGGGTATGAGTGATCCAGCCAAAAAACGCAAATTATCTCGCACAGAGATGCGCCGCAATGCGCGTAGCTATACTTTGCAAGCACTTTATCAATGGCAGATGGCGCCTTTGCCAGTGAATGAGATAGAAGCGCAGTTTCGAGTCAACAATGACATGTCAGATACAGATGTCACCTTGTTTGGTGAACTGTTGCGAGGCGTGACAGCCAGAGCAAAAAGCCTGGATCAGGCGTATTCGCTCTTTTTGGATCGCTCAGTTGATGATTTAGACCCAGTTGAATTAGCGGTTTTGCGTATTGGTGCTTACGAATTGATCGAGCGACTGGAAGTGCCTTATCGCGTTGCGATCAATGAAAGTGTCGAGTTAGCCAAAACCTTTGGTGCGACTGAAAGCCACCGTTACGTGAATGGTGTACTGGACAAGTTAGCGCAAAAAGTTCGTGCTGCTGAAGTGATGGCTAAACGTGAGCGCTAATGGGTGAGTTTGAACTAATACAACGCTATTTTGTTCGCAAACAACCATCATCGAGCAGTGTTCTGCTAGGAATAGGTGATGATGCCGCGTTATTGCAGGTACCAGACGGCGAATCGCTGGTGGTTTCGGTTGACACCTTGGTTTCAGGTGTCCATTTTTTATCGGATGCTCCGCCTGAAAGAATAGCGCAACGAGCGCTGGGTGCTGCGGTCAGTGATTTGGCAGCTATGGGTGCAAGGCCACTCTGGTACACCTTGGCGTTGACACTGCCTGATGTGAATGAGGCTTGGTTGGATGCCTTTGCTTCAGCTTTGGCACAACGTTCCGCTGAACTGGGTATAGTTTTGATTGGCGGGGATACGACGCGTGGCCCACTGTCCGTTTCTCTCACAGTGCAGGGTTCGGTTAATCATTCTATGGCGCTAATGCGATCGGGTGCCAAGGTAAGTGATATGATTGCCGTCACTGGCACCTTAGGTGACAGTCATGCGGGACTCGAGAGTCTATTGCACCCCCAAAAAGCACCATTAGACTCTTTACAGTGGCTTCGTGAGCGCTTTTATCAGCCAGAACCCAGGCTGTTGCTTGCACAAGCAATGGCACCTTATTTGAATAGTGCGATCGACATCTCTGATGGTTTGTTGGCGGATTTAGGGCATATTATGCAAGCAAGTCAGTGTGGTGCAGAGGTAGATGTAGATAAATTACCTTATTCAGATGCCTTGCTACACTTCAGTCAAGATGAACAGCAACGTCTGGATTGGGCGTTAACAGGTGGTGAAGACTTTGAACTCTGTGTCACCTTTAGCAAGGAGAACGAATCTGTGTTGCACTCCTTGGCAAAACAACAGCAGGTGCCCTTTACAGTGATTGGTCGTGTGATAGCAGCGCCGACACTCTGTTTGTTAAATCAAGGCGAGCCTTTGCAACATAGATACACGCAACAGGGTTATGACCATTTTCAACGTGCCTAATAAATAGTGCCTAACCTCAGGAGCAAATATGTCAGATAAAACCCCCGCATCTGTTTGGAAGAATCCGGTACATTTTCTGGCTTTTGGGCTGGGTAGTGGTGCATCACCGGTAGCACCTGGCACGATGGGTACTGTTGCTGCTCTGCCTATCTGGTACTTTGTGTTCGCACCCTTGTCGACAGATGCATACCTGTTGACTTTGATTGTGGCCACTCTGGTGGGTATCTGGCTTTGTCATCAAACGTCAGAAGATATTGGTGTTCATGATCATGGTGGCATCGTGTGGGATGAGTTCGTAGGGCTATGGATCGCTCTTATTGCCGTACCTATGCATTGGTTCTGGATCTTACTAGGTTTTGCTTTGTTTCGGTTGTTTGATATCTGGAAGCCGTGGCCTATTGGCTGGGCTGATCGTCGTGTCAGTGGTGGCTTAGGTATTATGTTGGATGATGTTATTGCTGGTGTGTATGCACTGGTAGTGCTTCAAATTTTGGTCGCTCTTTTTAGTTAACAGGAATACACCTTGTCTGTTGAGTTTATTGCACAATCCAAATTACCGACTCCCTGGGGTGTATTCACCATGGTGGGCTTTGAAGATACCGCAACGGGTAAAGAGCATGTTGCACTGGCTTGTGGTGATTTAAGTCAGGGTGAGCCTGTGCTGGCGCGTATGCATTCCGAATGCTTAACCGGTGATGCCTTGTTTAGTTTGCGCTGTGATTGTGGCTTTCAGTTACAAGAGGCGCTTCGTCGTATTTCTGAAGAAGGTTGCGGCGTGCTTTTTTACCTTCGACAGGAAGGTCGCGGTATCGGTTTATTGAACAAAATAAAAGCCTATCATTTACAGGACCAAGGTGCTGATACCGTAGAAGCCAACGAGAAACTGGGCTTTGCCGCCGATATGCGTGATTACAGTATCTGCTTACCCATGCTCAAACATTTGGGTATAGAGTCAGTTAAACTGATGACCAATAACCCTCGTAAAGTTAAAGCGTTAGAAGCTGCCGGTGTGACGGTAGTGGAACGTGTCCCGCTACAGGTAGGTAAAAATCGACACAACGAAAATTACCTGCAAACCAAAATGGGTAAGCTGGGTCACATGATGCAGGATGAACACTTTCCTGGTGGTAGTTTTTAATTGTTCCATCTGCCCAGAGGTTTAGACCTCTGGGTGTAAATAATCTTCAATAGAGCGTTGGATCCCTAACGCATCTAATCGACAACTTAACAGTTGCTCTTCACGGCTGGCATGATCGATCCACTTATCTGGAATGCCCAGCGTCAGCAATGGATTTGATAATCTGCGCTGATGTAACCACTCACTTACCGCAGAGCCAGCGCCTCCTATGATAGAGTGGTCTTCAAGGGTGATAATCAGCTGATCAGGTTGAATGAGTTCAGATAACAACGCCTCATCTAAGGGTTTCACGCTTCGCATATCCACTAGCGACATATCTAAAACATCAGCTGCCTGCATCGCTTGGTCCAATAACGGGCCAAAATTAAGTAATAGATGGCTTGCGCCTTTTCGTATTACCTGAGCTTTTGGAAGAAGGTGTTTTTCTTTAGGTTTGGGTAGTGAGACAGCTTCACTGCCACGAGGGTATCGAATGGCAACAATACCAGAGGTAGTGTGAGCATAGTCCAGCATAGCTGTGAGTTCAGCATGGCTAGAGGGTGTCAGGATCTTTACGTTCGGGATACAGCGTAAAAATGCGATATCATAACACCCGGCATGGGTGGCACCATCTTCACCTACCAGTCCGGCACGATCAATCGCAAGTATCAGATCCAGTTTTTGAATCGCCAGGTCATGAATCAGTTGATCATAGCCGCGTTGCAAAAAAGTGGAGTAGATCGCCACAACGGGTTTCATTCCGCCACTGGCCAAACCAGCCGCCAGCGTGAGTGCATGTTGTTCTGCAATTGCGACATCAAAATAGCGCTTGGGAAACCTGTTCGAGAAGGCGACAAGATCGGAGCCTTCCCGCATGGCTGGTGTAATGGCGACCAGCGCGGGGTCTTGCTCAGCCCGTGTGAGCAACCATTCGCCAAAAATATTACAAAACTTTTGTTGTTTGACGGGGCGAGGTTGGTTTACAGGCTCAATTTTCGTGATAGCGTGAAATCCGACTGGGTCTGCTTCAGCGGGTGCATAGCCTTTTCCCTTACAGGTCATTAGATGCAAAAACTGAGGGCCTTTACGATTAAGTAACGTCTTGAGTGTGTTAATTAATACTGGCAGGTCGTGTCCATCGATGGGGCCTGTATAGGAGAATGCGAGGGCTTCAAATAAGGCGGCTGACGTTTCTCCTGCTACGCGATTGCGCAGGTTTTTAGCTAAATAGGTGGCAAAGCCCCCTTCGTTGGGTGAAATTGACATATCATTATCGTTCAAGATCACCAGTAGATTAGCATGGGTATGTGCGGCATGGTTCATCGCTTCAAATGCCATGCCGGCCGTCATGGCACCATCTCCTATGACGGCGACACTGTGACGCGCTTCACCTTTCAGTTGTGCGGCAAGAGCAAAGCCAAGCGCAGCGCTAATCGAAGTGCTGGAGTGTCCGGTACCAAAGCTATCCCAGGGGCTTTCATCCCGTTTCGGGAAAGGTGCCAAGCCATAACGCTGGCGCATGGTGACCATCTGATCTTTGCGCCCTGTGATAATTTTATGCGGGTAACATTGATGACCGACATCCCAAACAAGAAAGTCTTCCGGGGTGTTTAAGCAATAGTGTAGCGCTAGTGTGAGCTCAACTACACCTAAACCAGCACCAAAATGGCCTCCCGTTTGTCCAACACTGTAGAGAAGCCAGTGTCTCAACTCGCGTGCTAATTGCGGTAGCTTTGAGATCTCGAGTTGACGAAGCTGTATGGGTGTTTGTATTTCATCCAATAACGGCGTGGGTGGGGGAAGCTCGGGTAGTCGATCAAACATCAGTGGTTTCGTCTTATTATGTAGTGGGCTAAAGCAAGCAAATCCTCTGCTTCATCGCCATAGGGCTTCAAGGTTTGATGGGCTTGTTTCAGTAATCGTTCAAGTAAGGAGCGGCAGGCTTCAAGACCGAGTAAAGAGGGATAGGTGGGCTTATTTTTGGCAAGATCCGAACCACTTGGCTTACCCAGGGTTTCGGTATCTGATTCTATATCAAGTAAATCGTCTTTCACTTGAAAAGCTAACCCCACTAAGTGACCAAACTCTTTTAAGGCCTCGCGTCGTTCACTGGTTAAGTGCCCAGCAGAGATGGCGCCTAGCTCTAATGCACAGGTGATTAAGGCGCCGGTTTTAAGAGCATGCATCTGCTTAAGTTGCTCTAGGGATAAGGGCTGTCCAACATGGCTTAAGTCAAACGCTTGACCCAGTACCATGCCACGTTCACCAGCTGCCCTACTTAGACAGTGAACCATCGCCAACTGTTGTGTAGCCGTATAGCCTGAAAGCGGTTGGCTTAGTTGCTCAAATGCGCTGGTGAGGAGGGCGTCACCGGCTAAGATAGCTGTCGCTTCGTCAAATGCAATATGGCAAGTTGCTTTGCCACGGCGTAATGCATCATTATCCATCGCTGGCAGATCATCATGGACCAGCGAATAGCTGTGAAGCATCTCAATGGCAACAGCTGGGGCGTCAGCCTGTGAAATTTCGCCTCCGCAAAACTGATTGGCCAGATACACGAGAATGGGACGTATACGCTTGCCACCATTAAGCAGACTGTACAGCATCGCTTCCTGAAGCGGTGCATGTATGCTGTCCTGAGTGCTCACACTTTGAGTCAGTTGTTGAGTCGTGCGTTCAGAAAGCTGTTTGAGCAGTGTATCGAGTGTCACGCCTCTGCCTCACTATCTGGAAAGGGTTTTGCTGTGATGACGCCATTCTCTTCTGTGAGGACTTTGACTTTCTGTTCAGCATCTTCAAGAATCTTCTGACACTGACGGGTTAGGCGAATACCTTCCTCGAAGGATTGAAGCGACTGTTCGATGCTTAAATTACCATTCTCCATTTGATTGACTAGTGATTCCAAGCGTTCCATTGCTTGTTCAAAATCTAAACTCTTTTCAGTATTGGACATGTCACAGGCCTTTCTGGGAAATATCGAAGCAAGTTACCCAACCTGATGCACGCGGTCAATCAGTCAATATAACTTAATACTGAAATAGCAGGTGATCCGACCTGTAAATCTGGTATTATCCTTATACAAATCGGTCTGTTTTATATTATTAGGTCTATATCAGGGGTCTGTCTGTGGATATAGCTACGATTGTTGGGATAGTGGGTGCATTTGCCATTATTATCATGGCGATGGTGCTGGGTGGTGATTTAGGGATGTTTGTAAACCCACCTTCGCTACTGATTGTGCTGGGTGGAAGTATTTTTGTTGTTTTAATCAAATTTACCCTGGGTCAGTTTTTAGCTGCCGGAAAAGTGGCGGCTAAAGCCTTTATGTTTAAGTCGGTTAATCCCGAAGATATTATTGCTGAAACGGTAGAAATGGCTGATGCAGCACGTAAAGGGGGGCTGTTATCGCTTGAGGATAAGCAGGTCTCAAGTGATTTTATGCAACGTGGGATTCAGCTTCTCGTCGATGGGCATGATCCAGAAGTGGTGCGCCAACTTCTCAATAAAGAGGCGCGCTTAACCTATGATCGTCACGATTTTGGCGCACGTATCTTTGCTGCGTTAGGCGATGTAGGGCCTGCTATGGGGATGATCGGAACCTTAATCGGTCTGGTCGCAATGCTTTCCAATATGGATGACCCCAAAGCGATAGGCCCAGCCATGGCCGTAGCGCTCTTGACGACACTCTACGGTGCGATGATGGCGAATATGTTTGCTATTCCAGTTGCTGATAAATTGAATCTGCGTCGCGATGAGGAAGCCTTGAATAACGCGCTGATTATCGATGGCCTATTAGCGATTCAGGCAGGTCAAAACCCGCGTGTTATCGATCAAATGCTTCGAAATTATCTGCCAGAGAAAAAACGTTTTGCGAACGCTGCTTCTTCGGAAGGTTAATTAAATGAGTGCTGAAGAAGAATGCGAATGTAAACCCTGTAAAAAAGGGTTGCCCGCTTGGTTAGCTACCTTCGGTGACTTAATGTCACTGTTGATGTGCTTCTTTGTGCTGTTATTGTCCTTCTCAGAAATGGATGTTTTACGATTCAAGCAACTCGCTGGTTCTATGCGAGAAGCCTTTGGTGTTCAGGCACAAATCAAAGTTGAAGATATTCCCAAAGGTACGTCGATTATCGCGCAGGAGTTTAGTCCAGGGCGTCCAGAGCCGACACCTTTGAACGAGGTGCGTCAAATGACAACCGATGTTGAGTTGCACACCTTAGATGTACGTTCACAAGAAGGTGAAGCGGTCGTGCGCGATAGAGAAGCGGCTGATGATCAGCAACAAGAGCAAGAAGAACAAGCGCGCCAGGATGCCATTCAGATATCAATGGCGTTAGCAGCGGAAATCGGTGAGGGAGCTGTCGAGGTCGAAACCGAAGGCACTAAAGTGATCATTCGTTTGCGTGAAGAAGGCTCTTTTGCGCCAGGTTCAGCCTATGTAGAGGATGACTATATTCCGATTCTGGCAAAAATTAGAGATTTGCTTATCTCTATTCCAGGCACAGTAGCCGTCGAAGGCCACACAGATTCCGTTCCTTTCAGTAGTGTCAATTATCCATCCAACTGGCACCTGTCTGCAGCCAGAGCCTTGGCTGTTGCAGATGAGCTGTTTGCCGATAGACGTGTCAATGAAAACCGTTTTACGGTAGCGGGCTATGCATCATCACGCCCCCGCGTTCCCAATGATTCGCAAGCGAATCGTCAGCGTAACCGCCGTGTCGAGATCATCATTGAGCGGGGTCAAGATGAGCTTGGAATGCCAGTCCAGGCAACCACACCAGAAGATCGCAATGAGAGACCTTTAAGCCCAACGGATATTTTCTAACATCCTTATCGGTGAGCTGAATAACACGCCAACACGTATCTTACTAAGGGATAGTTCAACGTTAAGGATAACCCAGTTAGGAGAAGTCGTTGAAAGATCATCAGTCTCGCTCTATTCCCTCAGGGCGTGTATCACGCATGGCTCATATGGGTGGTTTGGTTACACGTGTCGCCAGTGGCATGTTGGCCGAAGGTGTCCGCCAGATTGCATCAGGAAATCGGCCTGTAGCACGTGAGCTATTACTCACACCGGCTAATGTTCGCCGCGTGGCTGAAAAGCTTTCCCATCTTCGTGGTGCGGCTATGAAGCTAGGGCAACTATTATCTATGGATGCCGGCGACCTTATGCCTCCCGAGCTTGCGGAGTTGTTAGCCACACT
>SLCQ01000224.1 GCA_007125745.1 Nitrincola sp. | reverse complement strand
TCGTCCTATCATCAAACACTGATCAGGCCATGGTCGACTTAAGAGTCGACGCATCACTTCAGCATTCGATAGCCATCGGCGCAAACTTAACAAGTCATCATCTACACTGCGATGATGTAGCGCAACTCCCTGAACCTTTTGTAACTCTATTGTGGTTAACGCCCCATCAAGCCCAAGATCAACAATCAACTGCATCAGCATCACCTGCTCTTGTATGTCAGAAACTCGCGTTAACTTGAGCACTAAGCGCTCTAAAAAATCATAGTGCATAGGGTCAATCAGTTGCTTTGCTCGATGCGATAATGGATGCAACACCAGCACTGGCCATCCAGCTGTCACGCGATCACTGCGATCACCTATACGCAGAGGAGAAAAATGGTTGATGTTCCAAAAACGGAGTAAGGCTATATCGGCTGCAAAGGATGCACCGCAAAAGTCTAATGATTGCTTTTCAGCTTCTTGCACTATCTGGTCAAGCAGATAACTACCTACGCCTTGACTCTGTAATTCGGGATGAACGGCAATACGCATAATGCGCCACCCCTGTAACCTAGCGGCTTTTTTCTCACCCTCGCGTGATACCAGTGTTTGTGGGATCAGATCCCCTGATGGCCTTCTATAACCTGCCCATACAGGTTCAATTAAGGACTCAGGTAAAGGCCCCTCTTCAACCAGAAGCGCCACTGCTACAAGCGTATCATGATAGGTGAGTGTACGAATCTGAAGATCTGGACTGTCAAGTAACTGTCTTAGGTCGTTAGGCGTGGTTCGGTAATGTGCAGAGATCAGCAAACCAAAAAGCGCACTAAGCTTTTTTTCTTCCTTCAGCAATGAAGCTTGATTGATAGTGTGGTAACTCAGAAGATTCCTATCAAGACAAGAAAGCGTAGCTATCATGCTAGATGTCAGTTGAGGAGGCTCTGCATCCAATAATAGCATTCGATAACTTAACGCTTCCAATGGATCTCCACTCGCCCAACGGACAGGCTGATCCATGTGAGACAGTTGATAATCTGGAGCTTGTTTTGTTAACCAAGATAAAAAGCGTAACTCAAAACCTCGCCCATTACCCTCATAGCCATGCAAAGTTGTTGCATACCAGTGATGCGTTGCAAGTTGTTGGATAGGCTTTAACAAAGATGCTGAAATAGCTGCCGCTTCATCGATAATGACTAAGTCCACCTTGGGTGCCTTTTTAAGTAAAACACCGGGTGGATAAAAGCTCATCTTAAGCATCGGATGCTCTAACCCACTACCCAATAGCACACTGTCCGCCAGTTGCGAATTGACAGCGTCAAAGAGTGCATTAACGGCATCCCGAGAGGGTGCAGTGACCGCCACGTTAAAGAGGCAACTGACCTGATTAGTTGATCGAAGCGCTTGATTATCTATCCACTTAGCTAAGGCTAAACCCAACGATGCTGATTTCCCTCGACCTCGATCAGCCGTCACCACTTGAGTGGAATTTCGATTATCTAGCCCCGTAACCAACTTATCCACTAGGTTAGCTTGCTGTTCTGTTAAGTAAGGAGAGAATGACTGATCAGCTAACTCTGGCGCCTTTTGGTTTTGGTAGTTCTGAAACTGTTTAATCAAATGCTGAATAAACAAACCCGGATAGCGATGATTCTGATAACGACACCCTTTCATGGCTTGATATTCAGGATCGTCATAGCTAGGCCAATCAGTTCGATGAGGCGACAGTAAAATCAACTCCCCGCCACCCCTTAGGGTCCCGCATACTTGCGCAAATGCGTTTGGATTAAAGCCCGCAAAAGCGTTAAAGATGATTCGTTGCGTATCACGGCCTAACCAACGTCCAGCATCGCGTGCGTTAACAGGTTTCAAATTACACAGTCGGATATCGGAGATTAATAAAGTATCGGAAACTTCGGGCAGTTGACCAAGATAGCTTTCTAAGTCAGCTTCTAGATCACTTATAGTCGTTTCAATCCAATAAAATCGACGATAGTCATGAGTAAAGGTAGGCTGTAACATGCTTAAGTGTACATAGGATTAAAATCGTGACTGTATTCCGCATGAAACAGCACTTCACCTGGTTTTTCTGCGAGTGCTTTTACCAAGGTCTCTTCGACCAATCGGCTGGCCATATCAGCGTGCAAAGCCGCGTTGGGTTGAAAGGTACAGGCTGCCAGCGTAAATTGAAAATCTGACGAGTTGAACGCGCTTTTAATTTTTTGATGACAAGCTTCTGCAAATACTCCAGCGTGCTCATTGGTTGAGGGTAACAACAAACATAACTGATGCTCCCCACAGCGACCTAACTGATCTCCTGGTCGCGATAACTGTTGCTTTAACACCTCGGCTATATTGTGTAACTCGTCATTGGTCAGTTCGTCGGTTGTTGTTTTCTTCACATTCAACGTCATCAGTGTCAAAGGCGTAAACTCACGCACAGATCGACGACACTCGTTGCTTAACAGGGATAAAAAAACACTGTGTTTTAGTGCACCCGTGACATGATCAGACTGAGTCACTCGCTCAATCTCTTTTTCCGCCCACTCTCGATACTCCAAAAACGCTTGCTGCACTTGATTCAAACGAAGCGTCAATGCTATCGACACCAAGCCCATAACAACCAAAAGTACAATAGATAATACAATGAACGAAGTCTGAATCACATTTTCTCCGTATAACAAGGTGGATTATCTTGCTGAATTGATTCAAGCTTATATCCTCATCACGCTAATGAAAAGCCCATAATAACAACTCTACGGAGACGGAGATGATAGATTTATACACTTGGGGCACACCGAATGGCCAAAAAGTCTCGATCATGCTCGAAGCCTGTCGACTACATTATTCGGTTCACCCTATCGACATCTTAAGCAACGCTCAATTTGATTCAGACTTTCTCAAGATAAGTCCTAACAATAAAATTCCAGCCATCATAGATCCAGACGGCCCGAATGGCGAACCCATCAGTCTATTTGAATCAGGTGCTATTTTGGTCTACCTGGCTGATAAAACAGGAGAGTTCTTACCCACTGAAGGCCCCGAACGCTATGAGGTTTTACAATGGCTAATGTGGCAAATGGGTGGTTTTGGCCCTTTCCTAGGACAAGCGCACCACTTCAATAAGTTTGCTCCCGAGCAGGTACCCTATGCCATCAAACGATACACCGATGAAGCGAATCGTCTCTGGCAGGTACTGAATACGCAACTGAGTCATAAACGCTTTGTCTGTGACGACTTAACGATTGCCGACTTCGCGATCTACCCCTGGGCGATGCGTTACGAGTGGCAAGGAGTTGATCGTAAAAATTATCCCGCTGTTGATGCCTGGATGAACGACATGGCAGATTTAGCGTTTGTTGAACGTGGCATGCTAGTGCCTTAAGGAGAGAGATCGTGCATTCCATTGCCATCATTGGAAGCGGCCCATCAGGTTGCTTTTTGGCTGAGATTTTGGCGCTCAAACTCAAAGAGGTCACTATTGACCTCTATGAACGTTTACCTCACCCATTCGGGTTGGCTGTCAGTGGTGTCGCCCCAGATCACCTTCACACTCGCAAGGTGACAGAACAGTTGCAACGCACATTAGATAGAGATGAAATCAATCTGATTTGTAATACCGACATAGGCACACAGCTGAGTTACCAAGAGTTAAAATCCCGCTATGACCGTGTCATATTTGCGATTGGAGCATCACAAGATCGTAAACTGGGCATTCAAGGGGAAGAGCTTCGCGGAGTCTATGGCTCTGGCGCATTGACTCGGTGGTACAATGATCACCCCGATAGTCGAGACCTTGATCCTGCTTTTGGAAAGAAAGTGGGCATTATTGGCCATGGTAATGTTGCGCTTGATATTGC
>SLCQ01000099.1 GCA_007125745.1 Nitrincola sp. | reverse complement strand
TCAAAAGCCTTCAGACGAATTCTGATTTTTTGGTTCTGCATTCTGATCACGCATTTCCTGTTGATTTTGTTACGGCAATAGCCGACCTCCCCCTTACATGAGGGGACGCAAATTATACTTACAGAGTCAAGTGAGATCAACCCTATACGTATAAATTTTAACCAGTAAGATTTAGATACAAGAAAGCCCTCCGAGGAGGGCTTTCAATTATCGAAGAATAAAGTTAATTATTATTCGATGATTTTTGCTACAACGCCTGCACCTACGGTACGACCGCCTTCACGGATCGCAAAGCGTAGACCTTCTTCCATCGCGATCGGGTTGATCAAGGTAACGGTCATTTGAACGTTATCACCTGGCATCACCATCTCAACGCCTTCTGGCAATTCACAGGCACCTGTGATGTCAGTGGTACGGAAGTAGAACTGTGGACGGTAACCTTTAAAGAATGGCGTGTGACGACCACCTTCTTCTTTGCTTAGTACGTAGACTTCGCCTTCAAACTTAGTGTGCGGCTTGATTGAACCTGGCTTACATAGAACCTGACCACGCTCAACGTCATCACGCTTAGTACCACGCAACAGCGCACCAATGTTCTCACCTGCACGACCTTCGTCAAGCAATTTACGGAACATCTCAACACCGGTACAAGTGGTCTTAGTCGTTGGACGGATACCAACGATCTCGATCTCTTCACCTGCTTTAACGATACCACGCTCTACACGACCGGTTACCACAGTACCACGACCAGAGATAGAGAATACATCCTCGATTGGCATCAGGAACGGCTTGTCGATCGCACGCTCTGGCTCAGGGATGTAAGAATCCAACGCTTCAACCAGTTTACGAACCGCAGTGGTACCCATTTCGTTGGTATCGTCGCCGTTCAATGCCATCAACGCAGAACCTACGATGATTGGCGTGTCATCGCCTGGGAAATCGTACTGATCTAGAAGCTCACGAACTTCCATCTCAACCAGTTCCATCAACTCTTCGTCATCAACCATGTCCGCTTTGTTCAGGAATACAACGATGTAAGGTACACCTACCTGACGTGACAACAGGATGTGCTCACGCGTCTGTGGCATTGGGCCGTCAGCAGCTGAACATACTAGGATTGCGCCATCCATCTGCGCAGCACCGGTGATCATGTTTTTAACATAGTCAGCGTGCCCTGGGCAGTCTACGTGTGCATAGTGACGGATCGTTGATTCGTATTCTACGTGTGACGTAGAGATCGTAATACCACGCTCACGCTCTTCTGGTGCATTGTCGATACCGTCAAATGCAACAGCAGTACCACCAAACACTTCTGCACATACGCGAGTCAGTGCAGCAGTCAGGGTAGTTTTACCGTGGTCAACGTGGCCAATGGTTCCTACGTTGACGTGAGGCTTGTTACGTTCAAAAGCTTTTTTAGCCATGTTAAGTTCCCATATTCTTAGGTTGACCACTGGTCATTAAATACAACAAAGGGCAGACATATTACTATATCTACCCTTTCATTAATACATGGAGCTCATGGGCGGAATTGAACCGCCGACCTCACCCTTACCAAGGGTGTGCTCTACCCCTGAGCTACATGAGCGAATCTGGAGCGGGTAGCGGGAATCGAACCCGCCTCTTCAGCTTGGAAGGCTGAGGTAATAGCCACTATACCATACCCGCCGAGTTCAGCTGATTGAGGATGGTGGTGGGAGGTGGATTCGAACCACCGAAGCTCGCGCGTCAGATTTACAGTCTGATCCCTTTGGCCACTCGGGAACCCCACCACAACTTCACGGATCAACTGGTGCCGGCACGAGGAGTCGAACCCCGGACCTACTGATTACAAGTCAGTTGCTCTACCTACTGAGCTATACCGGCGTAACCGTCGAAGTGGTGCGTATCTTACTGATAGCGTTTTACTGATGCAAGCCCTGTTTTTGATTTTTTTACATTTTTTTCAGCTTTTTTATCGACGACTATTACTTTCGCCGAAAATTTCACTTTCGTCAACTAGCTGAATAGTTCTGACCGAAGGCAAAGCGTCTACATGATAACGAGATTCACTGGCGTACTCCTGGGCATACCAGAAAAAGTGCAAAGCATTCGCTAACAGCAACAACATAAACACCCATTTCCACATAGCAGCACTCCCTAGCCTTCACTGAGTTTTGTATCTTCTATATACGCCAAGCCATCTAATACTAGCGATGGTCGATATTCAGCTTTTTCTATCCATTGCTGGATCTTCGGCGCATCTCCTCCAGTCAGCAGGATATGCTCTGTTTGACGCGCTTCACTATCTACCAGCACTTGCTTCATCAGCGATGCAATTTGATATAGTGCCCCCTGCTCAACACACTCTGCTGTTGAGCGACCCGGCGCCAGACTATCAGCATCATCACTAATTTGCCACTTTACCTGTGCCGTCTGCCCTAAAAGACTTTTTTTCAATAACGCAAGGCCTGGTAATATATACCCACCTTGATGTTGCCCCGATGCATCAACCCAGTCTACTGTGACTGCACTTCCCGCATCAATTACACACAATCCAGAACGATACTCACACCAACCCGCCAACATGGCAACCCATCGGTCTGCACCCATTTTTCGAGGATCTGTATAGGCATTTTTCAAATCTCGATATGAATGAGCCACTACCGCCCAGTGTAAAGGCGTCTGCTGCTGTCGTGCAAATTCAGACAACCATTGCTCCACCGCTGTGCCGGCGACATTCACAGCACGAATCAGCTCAACTGTCTGCCAAACAGCCGGTATTTCAAATTGTTGTTGTAGGATTTGATCTGTGAGCGTGCGATTAACGGGTTCAATCCGTCCTGCGCTATGAATACGCCATTTAAGAAAGGTGTTGCCCACATCCACTTCAAGCACTTTCATTGACTATTCACTCAATCTGCGCAAGCTGACTTCTCCGCCGTGCAATGTACGCATACCCTCATTTGTCTCAAGCTGCAGGGCTCCCAGTGTATTAACGCCTTGTGCAATACCGGTAATGAAACTATCCGCTCCTGTCTGCACCTGAACTGCCTGCCCTTTAAAATGGTCTGCGGCCATCCATTCACGCTGAAAATATGCAAACCCCTGCTTTTCAAACAGATCTAGCATTGTCACCAATTCAAGCAGAATATCGATCAACAACTGTGTTCGACTGAGCTCTACCCGTTGCTGTTTTATGTCGACCCAGGGTTGCGTAATCGCACTAGCATGCTGTTCTGCCAAGCCTGTATTGACTCCCACACCGATGACAAGCTGTGACTCAATAGAGGTATCACCTTGTACTTCAATCAACACACCTGCCAGCTTTCTACCTTGAACCAGTAGATCATTTGGCCATTTAACCTCAACCTGTTGGATACCCATTTTATCCAGAACGCGTTTCACTGCTAGCCCGACGACAAGGCTTAAACCATCTAACTCATTGACGCCACATCGAAATCGCCATGCAATCGAAAAATAGATCCCAGATGCAAATGGACTGATCCACTGACGACCTCGACGACCACGCCCTGCAGTTTGTTGCTCAGCGATATAGAGGCCTTTGTTAACGCCCTTTCTAAGCGCTTGCAGTGCTAATTCATTTGTTGAGCCTGTTTGCAGATATAGTTCTCGTTGTTCAAACACACCTTGTAAAGGAAGGTGGTCTAGTTCACACATCAGGGACTTCTGGTCTATTAAATCTAAGCCACCGGGTACACGATAACCTCGACCTCGAACAGAATAGATTTCAACACCTAAGCTTTCCAGTGATTTGATATGCTTCCAGACCCCTGTTCGACTCATGCCGAGTATTTTTGCCAGATCCTCTCCTGAGTGAAACTGGCCATCAGATAAAAGTTCTAGTAACTTTCGTTGCCTCACGCTTCTTCCTCTACCGATGACTGAAGCTCGTAGACCACAAAGCTGTAATCGTATGGATTTGGACCATCCGCAAAGAAATCTTCTCGTAGCACTTCCTGCCATTCGGACAAGTTAAACGCTGGAAAAAAAGCATCTCCTTCAATATCAGCATGAACCTGAGTAATGTAAAGCCGATCGGCAAAGCTGAGCGCTTGCGAATAAATTTCAGCACCACCAATAACAAGCATCTCTTCAGACCCATCGATAATGGCTTGTTGCTCTGCCAATGCCAACGCGTTTTCTAGACTACTGACGACATGAATTCCGGGTTTTTGGTAACTCGTGTTACGGCTAATCACAATATTAGTACGCCCCGGCAAGGGACGACCAATAGATTCATAGGTCTTTCGCCCCATCACGATAGGCTTGCCCTGCGTAATGCGCTTAAAGTATTTTAAATCTTCAGGTAGATACCAGGGTAATTTATTACCACGGCCAATCACTCGATTAGCCGATTGAGCAACGATAATAGATAACTGCATGTGACTCCTTTATATCGCTATAGGCGCACGAATAACTGCCTGTGGATGATAACCTACCAGCTCGAAGTCTTCATATTGGTAGTCAAATAACGATGGCGGTTTACGAAGGATATTCATACGCGGCAACTCACCGGGAGTTCGCGATAACTGCTCATCAACAATTGTCGGATCATTAAGGTGATTGCTATACAGATGCACATCACCAAAGGTGTGCACAAAGTCTCCCGGCTCTAGATCACACTGCTGTGCTAACATCATCGTCAACAAAGAATAGGAAGCGATATTAAAGGGTACGCCAAGAAAATAGTCGGCACTACGCTGGTATAGCTGACAACTCAACCGCCCTTGTGCGACGTAAAACTGAAAAAGTGTATGACATGGAGGGAGAGCAGCCTTGCCTCGTCGAACATTATCTTGTGGGCTAAGTGATTCATCAGGTAGATCAGCTGGGTTCCAGCCAGAAACAATCAGGCGTCGTGAGTTAGGTTTTTTTCTGATCATCTCTACGAGCTCAGACAACTGATCGACCGTGGTGCCATCAGGACAAGCCCATGATCGCCACTGCTTGCCATAAACCGGGCCTAAATCGCCGTTCTCTAGCGCCCATTCATTCCAAATGGTCACGCCACGATCGGTTAACCACTGGTTGTTAGTACTTCCAGATAAAAACCAGAGCAGTTCATAAATAATCGATTTTAGGTGAACCTTTTTCGTTGTCAGTAACGGGAAGCCTTTTCCCAAATCAAAACGTAATTGGCGCCCAAACACGGAACGTGTACCTGTACCGGTTCGATCGCCCTTATCGACCCCATTGTCTCGAATATCGCGCATTAACTCTAAATATTGATGCATGAACACACTGCCCTAACAATAAGAAACTCTAAAATGCCTTTTATAGTCGCGTTGATTGATTCCGATACGCTAGCGTCAACATTAACGCACCTAATAATATCATTGGTAGGGATAGTAATTGCCCCATGGTCAACCAATCAAATGCAATAAAACCAAGTTGCTGATCAGGCTCTCTAAAAAACTCCACCAGAGAGCGGAAACACCCATAAAGCAGCAAAAAAAGTCCAGATACTGCCATTCTGGGTCGCGGCTTAGCTGAATACCACCACAACAGGACGAACAAGAGAACGCCCTCTAACATCATTTGGTATAGTTGTGAAGGGTGTCTGGCAAGCCCATCCTGAGCATGTGGAAAGATAACTCCCCAGGTTTGATCCGTGGGACGCCCCCACAACTCACCACCAATGAAGTTTCCTAAGCGCCCTGCTCCCAAACCAATGGGAATTAAAGGGGCGACAAAATCGCCCATATCGAACAGATTTTTTTCATAACGACGCGAGAAGATGACCAGCGTCACCAGCACTCCTAGCAAGCCACCATGGAAAGACATTCCACCTTCCCAGACGGCAAACAGCCACAATGGATCTTGCAAAAAATAGGCAAAATTGTAAAACAGCACATAACCGAAGCGTCCGCCCAAGACAACGCCAATCGCACCCCAAAAGATCAAGTCGGAGACCTGTTGTTCACTCCAGCCAGAGCCAGCTAGTGCGGCTCGACGATAGCCCAGCCACCAGGCCGCTGCAAAGCCGATCACGTACATCAATCCATACCAATGGATTTGAATAAAGCCAAGATTAACGGCAATTGGATTAATCGCGTGTTCCCACATGGAGACTAAATCCTTACAGATTACTGAGTAAAAAGCGTAGCCCTACTATCAATAAAAAGACGGCAAAGAATTTTTTTAATAGGGGTTGCGGTAAGCTATGCGCCCAGCGAGCGCCCAGTTTAGCAAATGGAGTGCTGGTAAGGATAATGCCCACAAACGCAGGTAGATAAATATATCCTAGCGTCCATTCAGGAAGGTCCGCTCTTCCCCAACCCACCCATAGATTGGTCACACTACCCATCAATGCAATTGGTAAACCACACGCTGCAGAGGTTGCAACTGCTACACGCATCTCTTGCCGGCGCCAGCTAAGGTAGGGAACCGTCAAGGTGCCACCGCCAATTCCAAATATCGTGGATGCCCATCCAATGATACCACCAGTGGCTGTCAGCTCTTTAGCATTGGGCTTCGTCGCACTTTGTGGCGGTTGCAGGTTAAAGCCCATCTGCACAGCTACCGACAAGGCAAACACACCAAAAATGATCTGTAATACAGGCCCCGGTAGCAAAATAGCTGTATTCACACCTATGACGGCTCCTACCAAAATGCCGATAGCCAGAGGCCTGAACAGTTGCCAGCTGACAGCGCCCCGCTTTTGATGAGCACGCACCGAGCTGATGGATGTAATTAAGATAGTCGCCAATGAAGTGGCCACGGCCATATGTGTCAACACCTCTACAGGAACTCCTTGCAGTGTAAAGGTGAAGATCAGCACTGGCACAATTAACAAGCCACCGCCGATACCAAACAAGCCAGCAGCTACTCCAGCAAAAGCGCCAAGTATTAAATAAAGCAACAGTGTCATTAACATGTAGAATTCTCGTTCACTATGCCTGCTGTCCAGGCATCATGGGGCGGGTGAGGCGAGCCAAACCAAACGCCTTTAGCGATTGACGCAACTCTTGGTGTATCTCTTCGGCATCATGTAAACCTCTAACCGAGAGAAGCAACTGTCGTGCACGCGTAAAGCTAACATTACGAATAGCATACTTAACTTTTGGCAGATTGTTGGCATTCACCGAAAGCACATCATAGCCCATCGCCATCAGAATTAACGCCCCTCCAGGATCGGCAGCAATTTCGCCACAGATAGAAACGTGCTTTCGCTCTTTGTGCGCTTCTCGCACAATAAACTCCAGCGCTTTAAGTACAGCAGGATGGTAGCTAGCATATAAACTGGCAACTCGCGGGTTATTTCGGTCTACGGCTAAAAGATACTGGGTTAAGTCATTGGAACCTACTGAAATAAAATCCACTAACCGGGCAAATCGCCGTGTTTGATAAACAGCGGCAGGCACTTCAATCATGACACCCACAGGTGGTTTTTTGATCGCATAGCCTTCTTCAATCAACTCTTCGTAGGCTCGATCAATTTGCCGGCGAGCCTCCTCAACTTCGCTCACACTGGTGACCATCGGCAACATAATGCGCAGGTTGTCTAAGCCTTCTGAGGCACGCAACATAGCTCGCACCTGTACCATGAAGATTTCAGGATGATCTAGCGTAATGCGGATACCCCGCCAACCTAGAGATGGGTTTTCTTCCTCTATCGGGAAGTAGGGCAAGGCTTTGTCACCCCCTATATCTAAAGTACGCATCGTCACTGGTCGCGGTGCAAACGCTTCGAGTTGTTTGCGATAGCTGTCAAATTGTTCCTGCTCACTGGGAAAGGAGTCGCGAATCATGAAAGGTATTTCTGTGCGGTATAAGCCGATCCCTTCCGCACCCTGTTGCAATGAACGTGATACATCGGCGGCTAAGCCAGTATTGACCCACAAGGGAAGTCGATAGCCATCTTTAGTGATGGCAGGAGAATCTCGAAGCTCCTTCAGCTCATCCGCTACAATTTGCTCGTCTATAACCACACGACTGAAAGCTTGAATTAATTCAGTTGAGGGATTGATATAGACTCGACCACTATAGCCATCCACGATCACACGCTCACCCTGCAAGCGCCGATAGGGTAAATCGACCGCTCCCATGACCGTTGGAATACCCATCGAGCGTGCCAATATCGCAGCGTGCGAATTGCCTGAGCCTGTCACAGATATCAATCCCGATAGTTGACCTTCAGGCACCAGCCCCAGCATAGCGGGTGTTAACTCATCCGCAAGCAATACGGCATTTTGTGGGTAGACAATTTGGCGGTCACAGGTATCTTCTTGAAGGTGCTGTAAGATACGTTTACCTAGGTCTTTAATATCGGTTGAGCGCTCACTTAAATAGGGATCATCCATGGCCGCAAAGGTACGAACATGCTCCATAATAACTTCGCGTAAAGCACCCTGCGCCCATTGCCCTTGTTCTATTTTTGCATACATTTCACTGGGCAATGCGTCATCGTCCAGCATGCGAAGATAGACATCAAAGAGAGCATTTTCATCTTTACTGATACGACCCGCCAAATTTTCGGCCACATCACGAATATCACGCCTTACCGATTCAATAGCACTCGCCAGATCCGCTTTTTCTTGGTCGAGATTTTGCGCGTCTTTATCGACAACACTGTCTAAATCGGCAGGGATGGCTGCCACGACTATTTCACCTATAACAACACCTGAAGCAGCAGGAACACCATCGTAGCGCAGATCTTTGCGAGCCACAGGTTGAGCACCTTCCATTACCCTTGCATCCATAGCTCCCGTTGCTCTGGCGTGGGCAATAATACCGGCTAACTGTGCTGAGAGCGTGACGAGAAAAGCCTCTTCACTCTCATCAAAGCGACGCTTCTCCTTTTGTTGCACCACCATAACACCCAACATTCTACGTTGATGCATGATGGGTACACCTAAAAACGCGTGAAACAGGTCTTCTCCTACCCCATCAATATAATGAAACGCAGGGTGTTGAAAGGCGTCTTCAAGGTTAATCGGCTCTGCCCGTTTTGCGACTAAACCTACAATACCTTCATCGACAGACAGGCTCACTTTACCAACCGCTTCGTTGTTAAGACCTTGGGTCGCGCAAAGCTCATATCGATCTGTGTCAGGGTTGTGCAGGAACACAGAGCAGACTTCTGTTTGCATCGCTTTTTGCACGCGACCCACCGTAATAGACAACACAGCATTCAGATCAGGTGCTGTACTGACATCTTGAACGATCTGTCGTAACACTTTTAGAATGCTCATGATTATCTCTCTCGATTGATTGCCTATCTATGCATTTTAGGGCAGTACTTTTTAGGGCAGTACTTTAGCAACTTTTGGGCACAACTCTTTCATCGCCTTTCGATACACTTCCCGCTTAAAGGAAACCACCTGCCCTAAAGGGTACCAGTAGCTCACCCATTGCCATCCATCAAACTCTGGCTTTTCACTCTGGTCGATTCGGACTGCACTATCATGGCTTAGCATCCTTAACAAAAACCATTTTTGTTTTTGGCCCACACACATGGGTAATGAATGTCGTCGAATCATGCGCTTGGGTAAACGATAACGCAACCAGCCACGCGTAACCGCTAACAATTCCACATCATCAGGGTGCAAACCTATCTCTTCTTTTAATTCACGATACATCGCTTCCTCTGGCGTTTCATCTTCATGAATACCCCCTTGCGGAAACTGCCATGCATCTTGCCCCACTCTGCGCGCCCATAATACTTGACCGAGCGAATTCACCAGAATGATGCCTACATTGGGCCTAAAACCTTCTGAATCTATCACACTCGTCTACCTAACTTATCATTTTAATAGGGTTTATTGTTCCACAGTTGGACGCTTGTTCAAATAGGCAGTTTCATACATTGCACCCCTTTGCACTTAAGACTAAGCTATTTGCCTTTCAATAGCATGACAAAATTAATGATAGGAGTAGATGCGTGAAACTGGCGATTTTTGATTTGGATAACACCCTATTAAACGGCGACAGCGACCATGCTTGGGGCCAGTTCCTGTGTGATAAGGGTTTAGTAGATCGTCAGGAATACCAACAGGCTAACGATCACTTTTTTGAGCTGTATCAACAAGGTACCCTGAATATCACTGAGTTTTTAGAGTTTGCACTACGTCCACTGAAAACCCTTCCACGCCAGCAACTCAATGACCTACATCAGGAGTTCATGCGAGACATTATTGAACCCATGATGCTTCCCGCCGCAGATGCACTGCTTCAAAAGCACCGTGAAGCAGGTGACTTTTTGTTAATCATTACCGCCACCAATGCGTTTATTACGCGCCCCATATCCGAACGTTTGAATGTCGATGCCATCTTAGCCACCGAGCCCGAAGAGGTAGAGGGTCAATATACCGGCAGAGTATCCGGCACGCCTTGCTTTCAAGAGGGTAAGGTCAGTCGTTTACAACAATGGCTTGAGGAAAGTGGCCATCAGTTAACGGGGAGCTACTTTTACAGCGATTCCATCAACGACCTGCCGTTACTTGAACAAGTGGACCACCCTGTAGCCGTCAATCCTGATGCAAAGCTGTTAAGCATTGCCAACAAGCAAGGCTGGCCGGTGTTAGACCTTCGCAACGACCAGAGTGATTGAGCAAAATAAGTTGAAGCCTGCCTTAGCTGGCAGGCAGAACTCTCATAAAACAGGCTTTCAGGTATTCTGTTTCGGGAATGGCAGGGTGGATTGGATGATCCGCCCCCTGATGCCCCTGTACAAATAACTGGGCCGTTCGATCCAGCTCACGACTGTTGCCACGAAGGATATTGATTAAGCTCTCACGCGTTAGGTGCATTGAACATGAGCCAGCAATCAACACGCCCTCTTTGGCCAGCAAGCGCATGGCAAAGTTGTTGATTCGCGCATAGGCGCGCTCACCATTGCGAATATCTTTTTTGCGCTGAATAAATGCCGGAGGGTCTGTGATAATGACATCAAACTTTTCACCTTCGGCAATTAATGCCTTACAGATATCAAAAGCATCACCGCGTAACCCTTTGAAGCGCACTTCACCTTGATTAAGCCGTGCATTTTCAGCGGCCACATCTAGGGCCGTTTGAGAGGCATCGACACAGACCACTTCAGAAGCACCCGCCGCTAGAGCTTGTGCACCCCAGCCACCAACATAGCTAAACAAATCAAGTACTCGCTTCCCCTTCACTAATGACATCATGCGTGCACGATTGTCACGATGATCATAAAACCAGCCTGTTTTTTGACCATCGAGCACGGGCGCCACCAGCTTTACACCATTTTCTTCTAACGGAGCCAGCTCTGGCACTTCACCTTGAAGCACTTCAATGTAACTTTCCAACCCTTCCATTGCTCGCATTTTGCCATCGTTGCGAAAGAGGATCGCTTGCGGTTGAAATACCTTGTTCAGTGCATCGACAATAGCATCCCGTACCGCTTCCATACCTGCTGTCGAGATTTGCACCACAAAAAGATCGAAGAAGCGATCAATCACTAACCCCGGAAGCCCTTCAGATTCTCCATAGACGAGACGATAGCAAGGAGCTGAAAAGTGCATTTCACGCAAGCCTAATGCTATTTTTAATCGATGCACGATCAGCGATCTGTCTAAGCTATAACGAATATCCCGGCTAACAAGGCGCCCGCAGATCAGATTTGATGGGTTGATATAAGCGACCCCAAGAGCTTTACCTCTGGCATCCTCGACCACGACTTGCTCACCAGCCATGTACTGCTTCAGGGGTGTTTTTCGCGTATCAATCTCATTACTGTAGATCCACAAATGCCCTGCTTTGAGACGGCGTTCCGATCCAGTATTGAGAGTGATGGTTTGGAGATTCATTAATCGGGTGTCCCATAAAGACGACCCGGCATCAGCCGGGGTGCTCAAAATAACAGCTAAGGCGAAGGCGGCCTAACTTTCAGATTCGCAATGCTCAGCATAACCGTCTGCATCCAGCAGGTCATCAAGCTCTGCTACATCCGATAAGCGCAGACGTATGAACCAACCATCACCATAGGGATCACTATTAACTAACTCTGGTGACTCTTCCAGGTCTTCATTCACCGCCACCACTTCACCTGAAAGCGGTGCGTAAACATCGGATGCGGCTTTTACCGATTCGACGACCCCCATATCATCACCTGAAGAGACATTATCGCCGACTTCAGGCAACTCAACAAAGACGACATCGCCCAATAAATCTTGTGCATGATCTGTAATACCGATGGTAACAGTGCCATCACCTTCATCGCGGATCCACTCATGACTTGCAACATAGCGGAGTTCGTTTGGAATATTGCTCATGTTTTCCTACCTGTTTCAGGAATAGACTTTTTGACCGTTACGGACGAAAGGCGGCTTCACAACACGCACTTTGACCCGCTTTCCTCGCATTTCAACCTCTGCTTCATCACCTGTTGCAAAGGGCACTCTTGCTAAAGCTACAGCATAGCCCAGTGTCGGCGAAAAGCCACCACTGGTAATGTAACCTTGGTTTTCTTCATCAATCACAACAGTTTGACCTTGGCGCAAAACACCTTTACCTGTTTCCATCGCCAAACCAACCAGTTTGAATTTCACGCCAGCTGTTTTTTCAGCTTCAAGCGGTTCACGCCCCACAAAAAAGCGGTCACTCGGCTCCCAGGCTACAACCCACCCCATATTGGATACCAGTGGGCTGACGGTTTCATCCATATCTTGACCATAAAGATTCATACCCGCTTCTAAACGGAGCGTATCACGTGCTCCTAAGCCACAGGGAGACACGCCTGCTTCTGCCAGCAATTGCCAAAAGGCTTCAGCTTCATCATCTGGAAGCATGATTTCCAGACCATCCTCACCCGTATATCCCGTCCGGGCGATAAACCAACCTTCAGACTCTTGACCTTGAAACGGCTTTAATTGATCAATCAGGTTCTGGCGAAAAGGGCTCAAAACTGATTTAACTTGATCAATGGCTTGTGGCCCTTGAATCGCAATCATGGCAAGGTCGGGTTGCTCAGTCAGTGCAACATCCATTTTCATGACTTGATCGGACATCCAACGCAGATCTTTTTCACGTGTTGCACAATTTACGACAACACGATACCACTCACCCGATACACCGGGTTCTGTCATTAGATAGACAATTAAATCATCGATCACGCCACCCTGTTCATGGAGCATCGCACTGTACAACGCCTTACCTTTCTGTTTTAAGCGTGCTACATCATTACAAAGTAAGCGACGCAGGTAATCACGCGCATCAGATCCGGTCACATCGACAACGGTCATATGTGACACATCAAACATCCCACTTTGTTGACGCACGCGGTGATGTTCTTCTACTTGTGAACCATAGTGAAGTGGCATGTCCCAACCGCCAAAATCAACCATTTTGGCTCCCATGGCGACGTGCTGTGTATAGAGTATTGTTTTATTGCCCATAGGAATTATCTCTACCTCATTTGCACGCTTTCTAATGACACTAAGCGCCCAAATGCAAAAAAAGGGAAACTAATGTAGCGACAAATGCACAGCAGTTCAATGTTTCTGTTGAACTCATCCTCTACTAGAGTTGACGCTGTGCAAACTTAGGCAGATCCCCCTGCACCCCCATCGCCATCATCGCGAGGTGGTTTTTAACCGGTGATAGAGCATTCACCAGATTCATACCACTGCTCCTGAGTAATCGAATCGGAGCAGGACGATCGCCAAAGAGTCGACGGAAAAACTCCATTGTCGCCGACATGCGCAAATTATCACTGCGTCTGAGGCGTTGATATCGACGTAATACCGACAAGCTACCCAGTGAGAGTTGTTGTTG
>SLCQ01000272.1 GCA_007125745.1 Nitrincola sp. | reverse complement strand
GTTTGTGCATGAGCCTCTCCTTCAACACTGACGAGTTCATAGTCAGGAAGATCGAGTCGACGCGATTGAAGAAACTCTTGTAAACGAGTTTTAGAGTCTTTAATTGAGCCATCAAGATCCAGCTCATCCAGACGCTTTTCATACCAACGCAGAATGAATTGTTCAGCCGTTTGCAGACCCGCATCTAAATATATCGCACCAATAATGGCTTCAACGGAATCAGCTAAAATAGAGTCGCGTCGAAACCCACCACTTTTTAACTCACCTGAGCCCAGTCTAAGATAATCTCCCAAACCCAGTTCACGTGCAATTTCCGACAGAGTTTCACCTTTTACCATCAAGGCACGCAGACGGCTTAACTGACCTTCCCGTGCTTTTGGAAAGCGCTGATATAGATCAGCGGCAATGGTAAAATTGAGTACCGAATCGCCTAAAAACTCAAGGCGTTCATTATTGCGCTTACCACAGCTACGGTGCGTTAGCGCTAACTCAAACAGTGATTCATCTTTAAACTGATGCCCTAAACGCCGGGCAAGCTCTGATACAGATTTTTTCAAGGTTTTCTAGCTTCATAAGTTTCCTGGAACATCACCACTGCATCCACATTACCAAACATCGGTACACGAACTTCATAGTCCAGGTTAAAGAAAATCATACCGGCATCTTCAGTGATCGTCAGTGAGTCTCTTTCAGGAAGTGAGACTTGGTTAATCAAGAAGCGTCGATCAATATTAGTTCTAATTTGAGCGATGGGTCTTGCAAGCTCTTCCCGATCCTCCGATGTTGCCTGAACAACGGCAGAAATCGTTCTAAACTCCCAAAAGGGTGAGAAAAGCTTAAATGCCACGCTAAACACCAAGCCCAGCAAAATGAGAATGCTTAACACACCGAAGAATGACGCACCCACCTGTTTTCTATGTGTATATGTTGGCATGATTCTAATCCATCCTATCCAATGCTACCGAATTCTTCGCATCACGCTGAAATCAGGTAGACTAAAGAAGTTATCCCAATGCATCCATACGAAAAGCGCTTTCCCTACCAGCAAATCATCAGAAACAAATCCCCAGTAACGACTGTCATTGCTGTTATCACGATTATCCCCTACAGTGAAGTAATGACCCTCAGGAACAACCCACTGTGCAGACATTGCAGGTCTGCCTAGGTCTTGATAAATCGTAAAGGTATTTTCACCTAAGGTTTCTTGTAGCAACAAAACTTCAGGGTTCACAGGAGGTAGTCTAGCTAATAACTCAGATTCTACCTCTACACCATTAATATAGAAGGTTTTGTTCTGATATGTAATGACATCACCTGGAATACCAATAACTCTTTTAATATAGTTGATAGATGGATTATTGGGGTAACGAAATACCGCCACCTCTCCACGCTGAGGGTCATTAACTTCGATAATTTTACGGTTTAGTACTGGCAAGCGCACACCATAACTATGCTTATTGACAAGAATAAAGTCGCCAATTTGCAAGGTTGGAAGCATGGAACCCGATGGAATTTGAAAGGGTTCAAATAGAAAAGAGCGTAATACCAATACAACAGCTAAAACGGGAAACATCGACTTTCCAAGATCTGCCCAGCCAGGCATCTGTAAAATCTTGTCTCGAGTCGTATCGGGTAAAGGGCCAGCATTTTCAGTTTCAGCAATCACTAAACGCTGTTTTCGCTGTGGCGCAAAAAAAAGTGAATCCACTAACCAAAGCAACCCCGTTACAGCGGTTAAACTAACCAAGACCAGCGCAAAATCAAAATCCATGTAAGCCTCAACTATCTACTTTTAATACCGCAAGAAACGCATCCTGTGGAATTTCCACTCGACCAACCTGCTTCATTCTTTTCTTACCTTCTTTCTGTTTAGACAGAAGTTTTTTCTTACGGCTGACATCACCACCATAACATTTGGCAAGGACATTTTTTCGAAGCGCTTTAACGGTGGTACGTGCAATGACTTTACCGCCAATAGCCGCTTGTATAGCCACATCAAACATTTGCCTCGGTATCAGATCTTTCATCTTTTCACATAATTGTCGGCCCTTAAACTGAGCATTATCCTTATGCAAGATAACCGCTAAGGCGTCTACCTTTTCGCCATTGATAAGAATATCGAGACGACAGAGTTTAGCTGCATCAAAACGCGTAAAGTTATACTCAAGAGATGCATAACCACGACTGACAGACTTTAAGCGATCAAAGAAATCTAACACCACTTCTGCCATAGGCAACTCATAATGAAGCTGTACTTGGTTACCAACAAACAACATATTTTTTTGTACGCCGCGTTTTTCAACACATAAACCTATGACCTGTCCAAGATAGTCTTGCGGAACCAAAATACTGGCAGCTACTATCGGTTCGCGCATCTCTTTCATGGTAGCTGGGTCAGGCATTTTTGATGGCGAATCGATATAGATCGTTTCACCACTGTTTAACTCTACTTCATACACAACCGTAGGCGCAGTGGTTACCAAGTCTAGATCATACTCACGCTCTAGGCGTTCTTGGATAATCTCCATGTGAAGCATGCCCAAGAAACCACAACGAAAGCCAAAACCCAGTGCATCAGAACTCTCTGGTTCAAAAAATAAAGATGCATCATTGAGTGTCAGCTTATCCAAGGCTTCGCGGAAATCTTCATAGTCATCAGCACTGGTTGGAAATAATCCTGCGTATACCTGCGGTTGCACTTTTTGAAACCCTGGCAAACTAGGTACGTCCGGTGTTTTAGACAGCGTTAAGGTGTCACCCACAGGAGCACCATGAATATCCTTAATACCCGCAACAACAAAACCCACTTCACCCGCTTTCAAAGAATCAGTTACCAAGCGTTTAGGGGTAAACACACCAACACTATCAACAAGATGCATTTGTCCAGTTGACTTAACTAAGACTTTATCTTTTTTACGTAACTGGCCCTGTTTCACTCTTACGAGCGAAACAACGCCTAAATAGTTATCAAACCAGGAGTCAATGATCAACGCTTGAAGAGGTGCATCTACATCACCTTCAGGTGGTGGCACAAGCCTCACTAACTCCTCAAGCACTTCATCAACACCCATACCACTTTTTGCAGAACAGGCAACGGCATGAGACGCATCAATCCCTATGACTTCTTCAATTTCAACTTTAACCTTTTCAGGCTCGGCTTGGGGCAAATCCATTTTATTCAGTACCGGAACTACTTCTAGGCCCTGTTCGATGGCGGTATAGCAGTTAGCAACAGATTGAGCTTCAACGCCCTGCGCGGCATCCACAACCAAGAGCGCCCCTTCACATGCCGCAAGGGAGCGTGATACTTCATAGGAAAAGTCAACGTGCCCTGGCGTATCGATAAAGTTCAACTGATACACTTCGCCATCTTTGGCGGTGTAATTTAGGGTAACACTTTGCGCCTTAATGGTGATACCACGCTCACGCTCAATATCCATTGAATCAAGAACTTGTGCGGCCATCTCTCGCTCAGTCAAACCACCGCAAACCTGTATAAACCGGTCTGCAAGTGTCGATTTACCGTGATCTATGTGAGCAATAATGGAAAAATTGCGGATATGTTTAAGCTTATTATCTTTAACGACTTCTGACATTCAGTATAACCTAGAGAATAAACGCATCTGTGCAGATCGATAGCACAAAAAAACGATGCAAAATAAAATTGCCGTATTGTACCTTGAAGCCACCCGCTTGGCGATCTAAAGCGAGCAATGAGCCATGGGTATAACACCTTTCGGGTAGTGAGTGACGAAGACTCTCAGCCTCCGTATAAGCCTGTTCGTGGCATCATCTAAGAGAAAAAATTTCAAGACACCTATTCTTCCCTGTATACCTGTATGTCGACATACTC
>SLCQ01000279.1 GCA_007125745.1 Nitrincola sp. | reverse complement strand
CAAGGTTATTTATCAGATTCACCGACCGAAATGGCATCCCATGTGGTGAAATATTTAACCTCGTCGGAGTTCGATCAGAAACGTATGCAGCGATTGGCTCATGATCGACTGGCGGACTATAAAGCCGAAGATATTTTACACAAACTGCTGGTCACTACAGGGATGCATTCAGCCATCACAGAGCAAGAGATAGAGTTACATCATGTCGGATAATGGGCCACAAGCCAATACAGAGGCTTCAATTAAAGAAGTCTTTATTACCTTTTTAAAACTTGGGCTCACTGCTTTTGGTGGCCCAGTGGCACATTTAGGTTTTTTTCAGACGACCTTTGTGGAACAAAAGCGTTGGTTAAGTTCGAGTGCATACGCTGAACTGGTCGCTTTATGTCAATTTATTCCGGGTCCGGCGAGTAGCCAAGTGGGGTTCGCCATTGGCTTACACCGGGCAGGCCTCGGTGGTGCCATTGCGGCATGGATCGGCTTTACTCTACCCTCAGCGCTTCTCATGTTGCTGTTAGGTGTATCATTATTTCATCTTGACCTATCCAGTTACCAAGGTTTATTGCAAGGCCTCAAAGTGACCGCAGTGGCTGTGGTTACTTGGGCATTGTGGAGCATGGCGAAGAGTTTAACGCCTGACCTGCCTCGACGAGGAATCGCCCTATTAGGGGCGTTGGTTGCGTTGTCTATCCCGGGAGTGTTGGGTTAGTTGGGTGCTCTTTTTAGTGGCGCATTACTCGCACTGATAATACTCACTCCAAAACAATCGAATACACAGGTTGAAGGCCTGAATATTCACCTATCAAAATCGACCGCATGGACGGCAGGACTTCTCTTTCTTGCTGGACTGATCCTGCTACCGGTAATTGCATTCACTTCTGGCCACAGTCTTTGGTTATTAAGTGATTCGATGTATCGTGCCGGTTCATTAGTGTTTGGCGGCGGCCATGTGGTCTTGCCCTTACTACATGCGGAAACCGTCAATCAACAACTGATTACTGCTGATAACTTTTTAGCCGGTTATGGTGCAGCTCAAGCCATGCCGGGGCCTTTATTTAGTTTCTCTGCTTTTATCGGTGCTCAAGCAAGTGGAAGCCTAGGTGCATTAATTGCGTTAGTCAGTATCTTTTTACCGGGGTGCTTACTGTTATTAGCGATTCTGCCGATTTGGCAAGCTGTTCGCACCAATGCTCGATTACAGCAACTTTTACTGGGTGTGAATGCTGCGGTAGTCGGACTCTTGGCAGCGGCTCTCTATAATCCTGTCATCACTGCCGGTATTCGCGACTGGAAAGATGCACTCTTAGCCTGTGTATTACTCGGATTACTCGCCAGTGGTCGTGTGCCCGTGTTGTTGCTAGTGCCGATGGGTGCTATCGCTGGTTGGTTATTTTTATAGCAGATCAGCGATAAGCACAGTGGAATACTAATCTTTAGTTTTGGTTTGAGCGCCTTGATAATCCACTCCATGTTTGTGCAGATACTCACGGATCATCTTTCTGACCACTTGTGATGGGGTCAGATCCTGCTGTGCACAAAGCTTCTCAAAAGCTTCTTTCTTATTGGGATCAATCAGCAGGGTTAATCGGGCTGTTTTCTTTTCCATACCTATCTCCACACTCACCGCCATCATTGCTGGCGCTATCATCGCCTTAACGGGAGGGTCACGATTTAATGTATCGGGCCCTACTGCTGCGTTTGTGGTGATACTCTTTCCAATTGTTCAGCAGTACGGTATTGGTGGGTTGCTCATTGCAACAATGATGGCCGGAGCAATTTTAGTTATCTTGGGTGTCAGTAAAATGGGACGCTTGATACAGTTTGTTCCCTACCCGGTTATCCTCGGCTTTACTGCTGGTATTGCCGTCGTGATAGCCGTGTTACAGATACCTGATTTTCTAGGTTTGCAGACAGATAAGTTGGGCGAGCACTTTGTTGAAAACCTGATGATCATTATCCGTTCGCTACCCACGCTGAACCCCTTAGAGTTAGGTATCGGCTTATTCGCACTGATCATCATGCTGTTATGGCCTCGTCTTAAAACCCCTATTCCTGCCCCCTTAATCGGTTTGGTTGTCGGAGCGCTTGCGGCCTATCTGTTAAATCTATTTCTGAGTAACCCTAATACGGGTAATGCCATCGAAACTATCACCTCTCGGTTTACATGGGAGGTCGATGGACGCTCAGGTGTCGGTATCCCTCCTATTCCGCCCACTCTGTTAAAACCTTGGTTACTTCCTGGAGCGGATGGTCAGCCCCTAGAAATCAGTTTTGAGTTAATTCGCGCTTTAATGGGACCGGCATTTGCGATTGCGATGTTAGGCGCTATTGAGTCTTTGTTATGTGCTGTGATCGGTGATGGGTTGACGAAAACCAAGCATGACCCGAATGCTGAGTTAATCGGCCAGGGTTTAGGCAATATTGTTGCACCTATATTTGGTGGTATTACCGCAACAGCGGCGATTGCAAGGACAGCAACTAATATCCGAAGCGGTGCACGATCCCCTATCGCTGCAATTATCCATTCAGGTGTTGTGTTGCTTGCGGTGGTTGCTTTAGCTGGACTACTCGCTTTGGTTCCCATGGCCGCGCTAGCCGCCCTGCTGTTTATCGTCGCCTGGAACATGAGCGAAGCCAAGCACTTCAAAAAAATGCTCAAAACCGCGCCTGCCGGAGATGTGGCGATCTTAATCACCTGCTTCCTGTTAACTGTTCTCTTTGACATGATGTTAGCGGTTGCAGTGGGTGTGGGTCTGGCCGCAGCTCTCTTCATCAGGCGTATGTCACTGCTCACACAAACCGACTATGTGGATATCGACAACCATCCCATCATTCGGGGTTTGCCCAAAAACATTCTGGTATTTGATATCAATGGTCCTCTATTTTTTGGCGCTGTAGAAAAAGCACTGACATCACTCCAGCAAGTAGATAAAGAGATCACCACCGTAATTCTGGATATGCACGATGTCACCAGCATGGATGGCACCGCCATTGCGATGATTCAAACCATTTTGTCGGAGATGCGAGAAGATGGTTTAAAAGTCATTATTGTTGGCCTTCAAGCCCGCATGATTGTTAAACTCAGCCGCGCAGGTATCGAAAAAACGGCAGGCGTGCTGAGTTACTGTCGAGATCTGGCGCATGCTAAAACGGTGGCCATGAAGTGGTGCAATGGAGATATATAAGATTTAATTGAACAAAAAACTGTTTTAAGCTTCAAAGTAATCAGATCGCACTCAATCGTTGAGTTTAGTTTAAAGGTAATCAGAGACGCTCATGAAATTATTTAAGTCGCTATTGTTAACCTTACTGTTTTCTGTATTGAGTCTTCCAACCTTTGCCTTTCAGTCGATTGCGCCTTCAGCTGAAGAGTTGAAAGAGATGGATGTATTGCTAATCGACATTCGTGAGCCCTTTGAGTGGAATCAAACCGGTATAGTAGAAGGTGCGATCCCGATCACAGCCTCACGCAATTTTTTGCAAGACTTGGCGCCCTATCTAGACGACCGACCTGTCGCTTTGATCTGCCGAACCGGTAATCGCACCTCTCAATTGGCACGCATGCTTGAACCTCACCTTGAGCAAGACGTGATCAATATCGAAGGAGGTATCTTTCGATTGATATCCGAAGGCTATCAACCTATCCCTTGTGAAGCCTGTTAGATGGAGCGCACATTAATCATCAACAAACTCCAGGATGCCTTTCCTAACTTGTTAGCCGTTTATGCTTTCGGCTGTCGAATTCAAGGATGTTCCCATTCGCAGAGTGATCTTGATTTAGCCCTACTCGTCCCTACTTACGCTGATAGGCTACTACTCTGGAAAGTCAGTAATGAACTCGCGAATGAATTAGGCGTT
>SLCQ01000211.1 GCA_007125745.1 Nitrincola sp. | reverse complement strand
GGCAGAAGGGTAAATAGTTTTTTATCTTGTCATTGATCAGTCACTTCAAAACCTGATTGGTAAAATTGCCAAGGTTGAAGCGATCCATATGTCTTGAGATGGACAAAGTATTGCTGTTGGTTACCGCGAACAATTATTTTGATTCCTTCTATCCATTCGGGAGCCGCTACGGGCCCTTCTTTGCTCTAACGCTAGTGGAACACGTTTGGGAGCTGTTAGAGTTGCGACCTTTAATAATCTCATGCTTGAATTTTGCCTTGCAATTACCACTCATGCACATTGTACAAAAATGCAGGCGATCTTCGTGTTCGGTGCCCTGAGATAACTCTATTCCACAACTGTTGCAGAGTAGGGTGGCAACAGATCCTTCAACTTCTACAATGGCGTGTTGGTATTTCATTATTTAACTCGCTGTAAATTCAAATTTTATCGTTTGCGTTAAGATACGAGTCTCTTTGCTCACTATCCCGCCCATCAACTGGCCTGTATAGTGTTGTATACGTCAGCTTAGGTTGGTTCAGGTCTCTTTCGGTCAGTTCAGATTGACTGTTGTTCATCAAATTGAGGTTTTGAAAAAAAACCATCAAAAAGTTAAGCTGTCATTAACACTGTCTTTCAACCTCGAAGTTTGAGCTATTAAATAATAAATATTGAATAAAAATACCCCTTGGGTGTGCCCCCTTAGAAAACATTAATTAACCAATCTAGGGTATTTTATGATAAAAATTCGTGTCGGTTATGAATTAGTTTATGAGTGTCCACAACCAACACCTATGTTGTTGTTACTTAATTTACACTACTCGCGGGCATCGGATATTTTGATACCTGACCATATAGTGACCTCTCCATCAGTACCCATTACGGCCTATCGGGATGGTTTTGGAAATTGGTGCAGTAGAATTTTAGCACCAGCTGGTGAGATTCGTATTTCAACAGATGCGTTAGTGAAGGATTCAGGTTTGGTCGATCCTGTGAATATCTATGCAAGACAGCATGAAGTGTGCGATCTACCAACAGACACGCTAGTCTATTTACTGGGAAGTCGTTATTGCGAAACTGATCGCATGGTTGAGTTAGCCTGGTCTCTATTTGGTAATACCCCAATGGGCTGGCCCAGAGTTCAAGCGATCTGCGATTTTGTTCACAATCACATCACTTTTGGGTACGAGTTTTCACGATCAACGAAAACGGCTTTTGATGCATACAATGAAGGAGCAGGTGTCTGTCGAGACTTTACCCATTTGGCGATTACTTTGTGCCGCTGCATGAATATTCCTGCCCGATACTGCACAGGTTATCTTGGTGATATCGGAGTACCTTATTCACCTGCACCGATGGATTTTTCAGCTTGGTTCGAAGCCTATTTGGACGGTCATTGGTATACCTTTGACCCTCGACACAATCATCCAAGGGTAGCGCATTTGTTAATGGCTCGAGGGCGGGACGCAACTGATGTACCGCTGAGTAATGTCTTTGGTCCTAATGTGTTAAAGTCATTTAGAGTCTGGACTGATCAAGTGGAGTAATCATGTTGTTAAGCTCAGAAGAAGCAGAGGTGTTTAAGATCATCAATCCTGATGGCAAAAGTGATTTTTTGCTGGTGTGTGATCATGCTTCTAATAGAGTGCCTAAATCATTAAATAACTTAGGCTTAACAGATGGGCAGCTCAATGATCATATCGCTTGGGATCCTGGTGCGGCACAAGTGGCGCTAAAATTGTCGCAGCTTTTGGATGCTACGCTGGTGATGAGTTGCTTCTCAAGGTTAGTGGTAGATTGTAACCGAGCATTGGTCAGCCCTCAGCTGATAGCGCCGATCAGTGACGGTATTAAGGTACCCTCTAATCAAGACTTAACGGATGAGGAGCGTCAGCAACGCATCGATACCTTTTTTAAGCCGTACCATTATGCTATTGAGTCTATTTTAGATCAGCGTAATGGGAGAAGCACAACCTTACTCAGTATCCATAGTTTCAGTCCAGCACTGGCCGAGTCAGGTGAGGATCTGGCTCGACCATGGCATATTGGCTTATCGTTTAAAGAATACGATAAACTCATTAATCATCTTTATGCCGAGCTCATGAAAGATAAACAGTTATGTGTTGGTTACCATCAGCCCTATGCTGTTGATGAAGAGTTTGATTACACCTTGATAGAACATGGGTTTAAACAAAACCTTGAGCATGGAATGGTTGAGATACGGCAAGACCAATTAGCAACTGAAAAATCAGCCGAAATGTGGGCGCAAAGGCTACATATAGCCCTTAATGAGGCGGTAGTGTAAATAAGTTCTAGCTGATGGGATTTAGATCTTCTCCTTATGTTAGAATTGTGTTTTACACTTTTCGATGCATTGACATGAAGTTATTCTGTTTCTATATGTCTGACACTTCGATTCATCAAACTCCTTGAGAAAATCTATGCAAAACCTTACCCAAGATGGACAACAATTCGTTAATAATCTTAGCGTTAAATACAATTTAAGTTACGATGCCGTTATGCACATGCTGATAGCAGTCAATAATGGCTTCGGTACTCAAGCACAGTTCAATTGTCCGGAATTAGGTGGGTCAGGGCAATGGATGCGCGGTGGTATGATCATGGTGGGCGACATGTTTAATCATAATTTGAAGATGACCGTCGATAATCTATGTAATGAGCTTTCTAGTGGTCTTGCTAACCTTCAGGTTTTTGTGAAAATTCCACATGGTATGCCTGGCAGTCATCAATGGTGGCCAAGTGAGTTGGGTCAGCCATTTAGCACAGGTGCTCAAAATAACATTCGCTATGCTGTATTCCCGAATCGATTAGCTGTAGAGCTTAATGGTCAAGTCACTGTTTATGATACACTTGATCACAGTATTGGTGGTGTCAGTCAACAACAGGGTGGCGATTCTTCTCTGACATTTAGTAGCCAATATGGCACCATCTCAGTGAATAGCTTGCCGATCATTTCTGGGCAAGGGACGCCACAAGCACCACAACAAAATTTTGCAGAACCAATCCAGCATCAATCTCATCAAAGTAGCCAGAGCTTCCAGAACCAGTCTTATCAAAATACCACACCGAATACATCATCTGTTGATGAAACTATTCAACTGATTGAAAAAATTGCTAAATTAAAAGAGATTGGCGCTATTTCAGATGAAGAGTACCATGCGAAGAAAACAGAGTTGCTAAATAGAATTTAAGCTTGAAAGGAAGGGTGTGTGAGTCAGGCTGTTGATGAAACAATGGAAACTAATCCAGAGTTGGAAGCACTGCTACAGAGCCTTGATAGCCATGTCGAAGGGTTAATGCAGGCAACTGATCTTGCAAAATATGAAAAGCTACCCGGAATACTTGATTTAGCTAGACAGGTATTACTTCAACCCGAGAGTTATGCATCGTTGGAAAACCGTGCTCAGGCAATGGAGCAAGCTGGCCTGTTTATTGGCTCTGACTGGCAAACCCCTCAGGTATTATTGCCATCATTGACACCACACTCTCTTCAAAGCGGTGATGCAAACCTGCTCGTGATCGAAGTATTAAGTGAGATCCGTTTGCTTGCCGTGGCAATGGGCCGCTATGAGCATAGCCTCATTTCTTCAGAGCAAGCTCATCACTACTTAACTCAAGTCATGGCGATCAATTTATCTTATCTTTTTACGTCCCCGAATGAAGCAGAAAGGCGAACTCAAGGAAACTTGTCACAGATACCCCGAACGCTGTTTGCTTACCTCGCCAAGAGAATTGGTTATGAGTATGTTATCGACCAACTCATCGATGAAATTTGGCGGATCCTAAACCAAAGGCCTATACAAGTCGATGCTGTAAAGCGCATGATTACGCAAATTGCAATCTGCCAACATACCCCCGAGATAGATCTCGGTATCAGTGGTCAAGGTGCGACGCGATTAGTTAGCAGTCTGTTTGGACCCACTCAAGCATGCAGAGAAGACCCTGGTGTGGCTGTTTACCATGATCGATTACTCAGCATGGATAACCAAGCCTTACAATCTGAAGCCATTGGTTTTGCAAGAGCAATGCACGATACAGGACTTGTATCTCCTTATCATGCTGTTCTATTGCGTCATCTGCTGAGCATAGATGACTATCTTCTTATCGAGGCACTGGGACTCTCTTCAACTGGCAAAGATTGCTTTATGTGTTTTCGTCAGCTAATTCAAGCATTGATTCGACAAGTCAGCTTACCAGAAACTGCCCAGGGTATTTATGGATTAGCGTTGATGCTTGAACGAGGCATTCTTTATCAACCCCCCGTTGCTCCATCGCTTTGGAGACAGCTGGGTCTAACGTTGTGTGATGAAGCGCAAAACCGTCTTACATTGGCATTTGGCAGTCAAACCTCTGCAAATGCACGTTTATTGGAGGGGGTTCTTTGCCTACTTGGTCAGCCACTCGGAGTGGGGCAAGGTAATAACCCAACCTGCCAATCCGCAAGAGCTCTATCAATGTGGGCATACAATGATCCTGATTATTTACTACAAATGCTAGCATGGGCTGCCAGGGATAATGAAGTGATTATGCACTTCGAAGGACTCGCGATCTCTTCAAAAGACTGTCTATCAGGTGTGGCAACCGAATTACCTATTGACCTTGATCCTGTTTCTTTAATACTGGTCCCTCATCTAGATCGTATTTATGCAGAAATGGGTCGTCACTGTATTGGCCGAGAAGGTGATCTACACCGCTGGGTTAACCCTGAGTTTCATGGTTGGTGGTCAGGTCGTGGCTTTTCAATTAACTTGGATATTACAACCGGTAAGTTTCATGAATTAGACGGCTTCTTACGCTCTTTTTATGCTTATTACCATCCCTACTATAACGGCAATCAACCCCTTATTCATCCACAACCTGCGGGTATTGCCATTACGGACTCTGCTGCGCGCTTTATTGGCTGGCACGCAATTACTATTTTACGAATTGGACTTGATCCCGAAGAGGTGATGAGGGTGTATTTTTATAACCCCAACAACGATAGTGGCCAAAATTGGGGAGATAACGTCATTGTAAGCACTTCAGGTAAAGGTGAACGTTATGGTGAAGCCTCATTACCCTTTGCTCAATTTACGTCCCGACTATATATCTTTCATTACGATCCACTTGAAGGTGGAGTTGTTGCAAAAGTACCACAGAATGAACTAGATGAAGTCAAAGGTTATATCATCCGTAGCTGGGGTGCTGAGCGATTCGCTTGACGAAAAAATCCTGCTTTATTAATGTAAGCACTATCCTCAGTGAGCACGGCACGACTTTACTTATAGACACTTGAACTGCTACAGTGATATTAGTAAAAGCGTAATCACTCTATTTAGTCTCTCCAATTTTTACCCCCTGTATATGATCTGAAGCTTCACCACGCTAACTAGTCAGTTTATGTGACTGATTAAAACTCATAGCAGTATCTAGACTCTCATCGTAAGAAATAAACTACTAAGGAGTTAATAATGACCGATACCACTGTATCCAAAATGTCTCAAGAAGTATTGGCTTGGCGTGATTCGGAAATGCCTTCTGTTAACGGAACAGAACAGCCAAAAGACCCCAATAAAGGCTTTATTGCTTTGCTCGGCTGGAGTGTAAATGCCATCAAAGCTGCCCAGAACTTTGATCGTCGCTACATCGTCGTAGCGCCCGACTGGGCTACCGATTTTTGTATAGCTAACAATATCCCCCATATATCATGGGATTTTTACCGCATTAACGACCGCTCCTTAGAGATCGCCAACAAACTTAAAGATCTCGGTGTTGATGTTGCTCTACCCCTGTTTGAGGAAACAGTTGAATGGTCTGGAGCCATCAACTCAGTTCTGATGGACAACCCGCGCCTGTACGGGCAGTCCATACTCTTTCGTGATAAAGCGTTGATGAAGCGTCGAGCCCAGCTTGGCGGAATTCGTGTCGGGATTTTCGAGGAAGCTCACGAAAAAGAAGATGTGATCCGTTTTATGAAGCGAGTGAATCAGACCTTGCTCAAGCTCGATGGTGATCCAGATGACCCGATTCACGTTAAAGCCTTCGACAAAGCAGGCTGCCTAGGTCACCGGATGATCCGAACAGTCGATGAAATTGACAATATTCCGGATGAAGAATATCCGTTGCTGATGGAAAGCCATCTCGATGGATGGGAGTTTGCAGTTGAAGCTTGGATTCATAATGGCAAAATTAAATTCCTGAATATCTCGGAGTATGTCACCTTGGGGTATTCGGTTTTTGTACCCGCTACTAAAGAGCTTGAAAGCTGGCGAGACTTGATCACCAAACAAATCGAGATGCTGATTAAAACCTTTGATATTCAGTTTGGACAGATTCACCCTGAGTACTTCGTGACTAGTGACGGTACTATGTATTTTGGTGAAGTGGCCTATCGTCCACCAGGGTTCAAGGCTTTTGAACTGATTGAACGGGCTTATGGTTTCAGTGCCTATCAAGCATCCATGCTGGTGTTTGACCCCAAGAGCACTCAAGATGAAGTAGATGCATTCTTCCCGCGTGAGGTTGAGGATGCAAAAGGCTATGCAGGTTGCTTCGGTGTTTATCCAAAACGTAGAGTTGTCAGCAAGTTAGAGATGCCTAAAGAGTGCGTTGAACATCCTTACTTTGATTTTCATGAACTGGTTCCACCCGCTGAGGAAACGGTTCCTGAGCGAGATGCTTTCGGCACCCATTGGGGCTTAGTATTCTTCTACGGCGATGACCCGATTAAAATGCGGGATTTGCTAAAGTTACAAGAAGATCTCGATTTTTATGTATAAAACACAAACCCTGTTCACTGGCTATATGGCTTAAACCTAGCCAGTGTTCAATAATAGCCATCAATCCGGTCCGGTACGACACCGGATCGCGATCTTACTTGTATTAATGTGGCTATTTTTTACCGCTTATGCTTTTTGGTGGTTTCACTTTCGCTATCTGTATTCAACAAGTAATACAGATCAATGGGTTATGTTTAGTTCTGATCAACTAAACTATATAGATCCTATAAATAATGATGTGCCAACATTCATTCACTTCCATGACCCAAACTGTCCTTGTACTCGCTTTGTGATACCCGATGTTCAGTACATCCATGAGACTTTTTCTGAACAGATTCGTGTTCGTGTATTTGTACCTGATACTCAGTCACTAGATCGAGCGAATCGCGTATTTGATATCAACGCTGAAATTGCTCCTTTTAATCTAACACCTGTTGCATCACCTGCAGCACGGTTAATGACGAGTAATGGACAAACGGCATTCTTGGGTCCATAGTCAGATAGTGGAATCAACTGATCAGCAGTTCTTAGTAGCAGAAGAGGCTGGCCATAAACTAGGCAATGTTAATGCATTAAGCGCCCAAGTAAGTAGCGATATGGAGCAGGCTATTGATTTGACCTGAAGTTCCAATGGCTATTGCTAGGTCATTTACGTTCATTAATTTGCCAATCATTATCGCTAATAGCGACACCACCGTTGGCCGTGACTAGCACGGTATCACTGAGTCCTATACCCCATTGGCCTGGGATGCGCAGGCATAAAGGAAGGTGAAAAACCATATTTTCCTCGAAGCGGCGCTTCTGTCCGCGAGCGATATAGCCAGTGCCCTCTACCCAGCTAGGAGGAAACTGTGCACCCACCGAGTAACCAAATACACCTGAGAAAAATGCGCGATCCGCATAAGGAGCTAAAGCGGCTTCGGCAGATCGAGCCGCATCATCAAAGGTGTTGCCTGGTAACATGGTCTTTTTCAAAGCTGAATAAATGCTTCGGCAGGCCTCTGCAATGTGTTGCATCTCCTCGGTGGCTTTGCCTGCGACGGCTGTACGCATCATTGGAGCGGTATAGCGTTGGTAAGCTGAACCAAATTCAAGAAACACAGGGTCTCCCGGTTCAATGCTTGTGCGTTTATGGTTTACGTGGATCACGCTGATGCGTCGGCCACTGGTTACGATAGGTTGAAGGCTCATAAATTCGCTACCAGCAGCGATAAGGGCACGTGCACCCTCAGCAGCAATATCATTATCGGTGATGCCGGGTTCAATGATAGCTTCTGCAGCACGTAGCCCAATCTGTGTGATACGTGCGCTCTCCCTTAAGTAATCTAACTCTGCTTCGCTTTTGACTAGGCGTTGATTGTCTAGCAGTAAACCACCATCATCATGAAAGCGTGCTTTGCCTAGTCGGCTTAGTAAAGGTTGAATGATTCCATGACGCAAGCCTGAAGAATAAAGATCCAACCCTATTTGTTGACAGGGTGCGAGTATGTCTAACAAAGGCTCAATGACTTCATTAATTTCTTCCCAACGGTAACCGATGATGTCATCTACGAGTGCATTAACAACGGCGGGCCCGGTCTCAATCGAAGGTACCTGGAGTACTGAACGCTCAGCCATAACTATCAGTGCGGTATACACAGAGACCTCAAAGGTGTGATAGCCAGTCAGGTAAAAGATATCTGCTGGATCGGTCAGCAATAGAGCATCATGTCCAGCTTCAGCCATCAAGGCTCTGGTACGTGCCAAACGGTGCTGTAACTCATCACTGGGGAAGGGAATTTCACTACCACCTAGGGTGTTAGTCAAAGCGTGACGGTAGGCGTTGTAATCCATGAGTTTCTCCAGTGTTAGTTATGATTTTCATAAGTGTAGTCATAAAACAGAACATCTGTGGCTCTAAGGCAATGGGTTTGTAGAGTTTTTTTGTCAAAACCGCAACCCTTAAAGAGGGCTAGTCTATCCATTTTACGTTCAAGACGCTGACAGGAATTGCTTTTTTTAGCATAGCTTGAATCCATAAACGTTGATGATCCTGCAATCGGTCGCCAGGCCCTTTAACTTCAATCAATTGATAGTTGCCTTTAACATGATTCAGCGCAATCAGGTCGGGTAGTCCACGGCGGTGATAACGTAGATCTAGTAACAAGTGCTGGAATATGGCTGTAAGGTGCGTTGCTGGGATGCTGGCCAAGGCGCTTTTGACCAAGGATCTACTGAGGCTGGGCCAGTGAATTAATGAACAGCTGATCCCTTGTTTTTGCTTCAGTCTCCGTAAAATGGTGTCTTGGTATTCACCCGATTCAAGCTGTGCAAAGCACTCATTAATCCATTTGCTTCTTGATGCATGAAATCCCGGTCGATACAGATCAGCAGGGCCGGATTGAAACGGGTTAAAGAAAGCACCTCTTATTGGCGCAAAGAGAGCAGGCCAGAAAAGCAACGCAAAAAGCCCGGTAAACAGCCGGTTTTCGACATGGAAAATTTCCGTATATGAATCTGACAGCGACTTGATCACAGCCTGTTCAACTCGCCCCTGATCAGGCTTGCTAAGGTAGATCGTGTGGGTAGGTATCTTGATGGGTGCTGGTATGCTAAACGCCTTATTAGTCTTGCGTGCACAACGTTTTTGGATACGCTGAATTCCCAACAGAACTTCAGGTTGCTTGACTTGTTTGTAGACTTCCTTGGCCAAATGAAAAACTTGTTCGGCTGATTCGTGCTTCTCCAGTATTCTTAAGGCGCGGAGCTTTGCCTCTCGGTGTTGGCTTTGGTCATATAACTTCAGTGCTAACTCTGTCAGTTTCTGACGTTCAGCTTCCTTTCCTAAGTGAAACAATACTTTTTGGCGACGATAGTCGATCCAATCACATCCAATGGGTGCTGGGATAGATTGATATAAAGCTTCGATTGACGCACCTTGGTTAGCTTGCTCCTGAACCTGGTGTAACTGCCAATACAGATCTACTTCAGATCGGTGTTGAAAAGGGCGTGAATCAGAGAGCAAGGGAACTGACTCAAACTGCTGTAGCCCTAACTCGCTGAGAACAAACTCAGACCAGTGTTGATAGAGATTGCCAAAGAACATCAGTCTGAGGCGGTCGAATAGATCTTGACAGGTAAGCTGGATAATGTTGAAAGGTGCTTCAGGCCACCAGTCATCAAGATTTTGGGGGTGTTGTATTGAACAGACTTCTAACAATAAGTGAATCAGGTGTGCTTTGCTGAGAGAGGTTGATATGTGTTTCGTCGAAAGAAGGTGTTGACTGAGTATTAGACACTCTGCACGTCGGCTCATAGCACACAGCTTTTCTAGTGACAGAAGCGGTTTCTGAGTGATCAAGCCTTTCTCTGTCAGTTTAGCTATCGCCACTCGCTGATCCGGTACCTCGGAGTAGTTGAGAGTATCTGTGCGAAATAAGTCACCCTTACGCATCACCATGCGTATCAATAGTGCTTGATGAGATTCATCCATGGATAAGAGTTGCTCTAAGGTGCACTTTTCAGTGGGCAATAATAGGTCCGCATAACGAGTTAGGCAGAACTGTATTACCTGCTGAGCATTGCGCAGGTAGTAGAGTGGGTCTTCTAGCGAAGTGGAAGTAAGAGAATGGATTTCCATTCAACTATTTTATACTTTCTACTGAGTTGCCGTCTCTTTAGAATCTTGCGCAATCAGTCATTTTGCTGATTGAGGAAAAGAGTTTTTGCCTTGTTGTGTTTTTTAACACGCTACTTCGCAAAGAGTTGCTCGGCAAGTTCTAGAGCATCCACTGGCCAGTAACGCTCTGGTCTTGGGCGCTGTACATTGGGGTTTCCCTGTTCAGCACGACAAGATAATATAGATGACTGCCATTGCTGAGGAATAGCCTCAACCCCATAGACAGCACCCATTAGAGCACCACATATTGCCGCGTTGGTATCAGTATCGCCCCCTCGTCCAACCGTATCCACTAAGGCTTCTTCGAAGTTAGGTGCGTGGAGTAGTTGCCAAAGAGCATTTTGAAAAGCAATTAATACCCAGCCTTCTTTATCTAGATAGTCTGACGGTGCCATGAACGAAGCATCGCCGATCACGGCTTTTAGTTCAAAGTCGACATCTAAGTGTTCTGCATATTTAAGGATGAGCTCATAAACCTCTTGCGCAGACAGACAGTTTTGAATGGCCCTGGCAATGCCCAGAACGAATAGAGCATTGGCCTGCTGACAGGTTTGATGCGGATGGGTCAGTGCGGCATCTTGCATTGCCCAATCGATGATCTCTTGGTCTGAAGATTTAGCCGCAAAAATTCCTAATGGACTGATACGCATTAGAGCCCCATTAGCTTGACTATCACTATTAGGGACTCCTTTAAGGCCATCAGTAATAGTTAAGCCGCAATCAAATGGTTGTGAGTCTATCCAGCTTTGATATGCGTTAAAGGCTTCAGTAGCATCATAGTGGCCAATCTTAATCAGCACTCTAGCAAGGTCGAGAGCCATTTCAGAGTCATCTGTTGGCTGACCTGCTAACGTATTCCAAGTCCCTCCGTTACTTAACTCCCTGACACCTTGAGGGTAGTGTTTTTGGATCGCTTGTGGATCTTGAAATTCAACTAGGCTACCTAATGCATCACCTGCAAGTTGACCCATCAAGCAACCTTGAGCACGTTTAATTTGTTCCATGTATAGTCCAAGTAACCACTGTGTTGTGTTAAATAATTCTTTATTGTAACAGCCAAAATAGACTGAAGTAATGCCATGAGCAATTGAGGCACAGTTGACCTTGCTTAGGAGTACTAAAGAAGCATGCTATAGTTACCTTAGTGAGATTCAACCTAGTTGCAGTATGAGTCATAATCAACTATTCAAAACTATTCGTAATCTTGAGAGGTGTTTCTTTATGAAAGGTATGGTGTTTACAGAATTCCTGGACATGGTTGAAGAAACCTTCTCAATAGACATGGTCGACGACATTATTGATGCGGCGAACCCTAAGTCTGGTGGTGCTTACACTAGCGTCGGGGTCTATGATCATCAAGAGTTAGTGGATATGGTCATGGCCCTCTCTGAGCGTACAGAGATAGCACCAGAGGCTTTGGTAAAGGCATTTGGTCAACATTTATTTAAAGTGTTCTTTAAAAAGTACCCATCCTTTTTTAAGGGTGTTAGTGACAGCTTCACGTTTTTGAGCAGTGTTGAAGATTTCATACATCCTGAAGTGTTAAAACTATACCCCGATGCTCAATTGCCTCGTTTCGATTGCGAGCGTGAAGGGGATACTTTAACTATGACTTACCACTCATCACGTCATTTTTCCGATTTAGCGGAGGGGCTTATTCTAGGTTGCGCATTGCATTATGGCGAAAATGTACAGGTTAAACGAGAGTCGCTTGATGAAAATTCGACTCGTTTTCAAATCACACGTTGTTAAGAATGCGATCTGATGACAGATACAATGCATGATATCGCAACACTTGAAGCTCGATGGGCTAGACGGTTAGACCGAGAAAAGCGTGCGAGAAAAGAAGCTGAAGCGCTTCTCGAAGCTAAAAGTCTTGAGCTTTATCAGTCCAATCAAGCGCTTTTACAGTTGGCAAGTGATCTTGAAGATAGAATAGATCAGCGAACACTAGAGTTGTCTGAAGCACTCATGCAAGCCAAAAAAGCGACTCAGGCTAAATCAGAGTTTTTGGCCACCATGAGTCATGAAATTCGAACGCCACTTAATGGTGTTCTTGGAATGACGGAGTTACTAAGGGCAACATCCATCACTCCAGAACAGAGTCAGTATTTAAATACCTTGACCAGTTGCGGCCAAACACTGCTTTCATTGATCAGTGATATTCTCGATTTATCTAAAATTGAAGCCGGAAAGTTAGAGTTAGAGACGATTCCCTTTAGTCCCAAGGCGTTAATCGATGATTTGATAGCGATTTTTGCAACTCAGGTATCAGATAAAGAGCTCTTGTTAAATCGAGCCATCGCATCAGATTTACCGCAACACCTGCTGGGCGATCCCACCCGTCTTAGACAGATATTTTTTAACTTGATATCCAACGCAATCAAGTTCACTCATGAGGGTGAAATTACCATTGGTCTAAATAAAGACCCTTCGGCCCCCGATGGCTGGCTAGCCTTTGTACAAGATACTGGAATAGGCATCTCTGAAGAGCATCGCGAACGTTTATTTAAGCCATTTAGCCAAGTGGACAGCACGATCACACGTAAATATGGGGGAAGCGGTTTAGGTCTAATTATCTCAAAGCATCTGGCTGAAGCGATGCAAGGTTCGCTCTGGTTAGACGATTCAACTGTTCGCGGTAGTCGTTTTTGCTTTTCTTTTACAGCAAGTAGACCTCAGTCTATTAATGTTGCAGATGCACATGAAGAAACCAGTATCGAAAAACTTCGCGAATTACGTGTTTTGCTAGTAGAGGATAACCCTGTAAACCAAATGCTTGTCAGAAAACTGATGGAAAAGATAGGGATAGGTGTTGTTGTTGCTGAAAATGGCTTAGAAGCGATCGAACAGATTGAAAAGCATTATTTTGATTTAGTGCTGATGGATATGCAGATGCCAGTAATGGACGGCATTACGGCAACGCGAGTCATCCGTTCACGATATGATTTAAAGCAACCAATCATTGTGGCACTGACCGCTAATGCTTTCTCCGAGGATCGCGAAAAGTGCCAGAAGGCTGGTATGAACGGATTTTTAACCAAACCTATTAATTTAAAATCGTTAACAGATGAAATCTTATGTCATTTCCCAACCACTCTCAAAGCGGTACCTAGGTGAAGCGCTATGCCAAGGCATACTTGGATTTATTTGCCAGTAACACTCTTTCTTTTGGCTGTCTTTTCAGTAACAGCGGTTACACAGCTTATCGATTTTCAGCAATTACGCAACTTGCAAAAGCTGGCTTCTATCGAAGCGGCCAATGTAACGCCCGGTTACGTACAGGGGGTTACTCGAGAGCGCCGTTCAAGACGCAGTAGTAACTATCGCTATTATGCCTTTGTCGACTACGCTACACCTGAAGTTAGATTGACGCTTAAGGCCATGATTG